>NZ_JAAAYH010000854.1:0-1383 GCF_018035285.1 Streptomyces sp. MK37H
CATGCGGGCACTCACCGCCCAGGGCGTCACCAGGTTCCTGGAGGTCGGCCCCGACGGTGTGCTGTCCGCGATGGCGCGGGACTGCCTGACGGAGGACCAGACCGCGGCCTCGGCCGTGGTGCCGGTGCTGCGCAAGGACCGTCCCGAGGCCCAGTCGCTGACGATGGCGCTGGCCGAACTCCACGTCCACGGAGCCTCGGTGGAGTGGGAGTCGGTCGTCGCCGGGCGCGGGGCGCGCATGGTGGAGCTGCCGACGTACGCCTTCCAGCGCGAGCGGTACTGGCCCGAGGTGTCCCTCTCCCTGAGTGGCTGGGACACGTCGGCCGCCGCGGACTCGGTGGACGCCCGGTTCTGGGAAGCGGTCGAGCGCGAGGACCTCGAAGCGCTCGCCGAGACGCTCGACGTCGACGGCGAGACGCCGCTGAGCGCGGTGCTGCCCGCGCTGTCCATGTACCACCGCAACCGGCGCGACCAGTCCACGATCGACAACTGGCGCTACCGGGTGGCGTGGAAGCCGGTTCCGGACGCGGCCGGTGGGTCGCTGTCGGGGACGTGGCTGGTGGTGGTCCCGGCGGCCCGTGCCGGGGACGAGCTGGTGGCGGAGGTCGTCTCCGGGCTCGAGCGGCACGGCGCGGATGTGGTGTCACTGGTCGCCGATGAGCGGGACCTGGACGCCGAGGCGCTGGGGGAGCGGCTGCGTGGGGCGATCGCCGACACGCCCGCACTGGGCGGCGTGTTGTCGCTGCTCGCCCTGGACGAGGAGCCCTGCGCGGGGCACTCCGCGCTCTCCAGCGGTCTCGCCCTGACGCTGACCCTGGTACGGGCCATGGCGGACACCGGCATCGAGGCTTCGCTGTGGTGCGGTACCCGCGGTGCCGTGTCGGTGGGCCGCTCCGAACGGCTCAGCCACCCGACGCAGGCGATGGTGTGGGCGCTGGGCCGGGTGGCCGCGCTGGAGCTGCCGCAGCTGTGGGGCGGTCTGGTCGACCTGCCCGAGTCCCTGGACGAGCGTGCGGTCGCGCGGCTGGCCGGTGTGCTGTCCGCCGAGGCCACCGAGGTCGCCGAAGACCAGGTGGCGGTGCGCGGTTCGGGGGTGTTCGCACGTCGTCTGACGCGGTCGGCCGCCCCCGCGGCCGACGGGACGACGTGGCGGGCGCGTGGCACGGTGCTGGTGACCGGTGGTACGGGTGCGCTGGGCGGTCAGGTGGCCCGCTGGCTGGTGCGCAATGGCGCCGAGCACCTGGTGCTGACCAGCCGTCGTGGCATCGAGGCGCCGGGCGCGCCCGAGCTGCGCGAGGAGCTGGAGACCCTGGGGGCCCGGGTGACCGTGGCGGCCTGCGATGTGGCCGACCGCGAGCAACTGGCCGCTGTGCTGGACGCCGT
>NZ_JAAAYH010000855.1:0-1373 GCF_018035285.1 Streptomyces sp. MK37H
ACACAGGGTCGCCTCCCAGCTGGGCCGATGGCCATGGCAGACTGGTGCCGTACCAGTGACGTCAGCGCACTCCGGGGTCGGTGAAAATCCGAACCGGCGGTTACAGTCCGCGACCCGTCCGCCGCCAGCGGCCGGTTGACCAGGTGAAATTCCTGGACCGACGGTGAAAGTCCGGATGGGAGGCAGTGCGCGGCGGTAGCGACATCACCGGTGCGCCGCCTCGGCGGTCCGCCCTCGCATACGCGGGATGCGGACCCTTTGCCGATCCCGGCGTACTGGCGGCGGCGTTTCCGCTTCCATGTCATCTCGACAGCCCCGGAGTCCGTGCCCGAAGAGGCAGGAGGACCCGGTGGCCACCGCAGCCGAAGCCCAAGCGATGCGCCATGCCGTCGCGCTCGCCGCCCGCGGCCTCGGCCATACGAGCCCCAACCCCGTCGTCGGCTGCGTCGTCCTCGACGCCGGTGGCCGCGTCGTCGGCGAGGGCTGGCACCAGCGGGCCGGCGGTCCGCACGCCGAGGTCCACGCGCTGCGCGCGGCGGGGGAGCGGGCTCGCGGCGGCACCGCCGTCGTCACCCTCGAGCCCTGCGACCACACCGGCCGCACCGGCCCCTGCTCGCAGGCCCTGATCGCCGCCGGGATCGCCCGCGTTCACTACGCCGTCGCCGACCCCACCGCCCAGGCCAAGGGCGGCGCCGCGACCCTGGCCGCCGCCGGGGTCGAGGTCGACGCCGGGCTGCTGGCCGACGAGGCCGAGGCGGTCAACGAGCCGTGGCTGACCGCGATGCGCCGCGGCCGCCCCTTCGTGCTGTGGAAGTTCGCCGCGACCCTGGACGGCCGCAGCGCCGCGGCCGACGGCACCAGCCGCTGGATCACCTCCGCCGAGTCCCGCGCCGATGTGCACCGGCTGCGCGCGGAGGCCGACGCCGTCGTCGTGGGCTCCGGCACCCTGCGCGCCGACGACCCCCACTTGGCCGTGCGGGACCGGGAGGGTGCCACCCAGCCGCTGCGGGTCGTCGTGGACACGGGCGCCACCATCAAGCCCGGCGCCCGGGTCCTGGACGACGCCGCGCCCACGCTGATCGCCGTCGCCGAGGACGCGGGCATCGCGCATCTGCCGCGGCGGCCGGGCGTGGAGACCGTAAGGCTGCCGCGCGCGGAAACCGGCCTCCAGATCCCCGCGCTCCTGGCCGAGCTGCACGGCCGCGGGGTGCGCTCCGTCCTGCTGGAGGGCGGGCCCACCCTCGCCGGGGCGTTCCTCGCCGCGGGCGCCGTCGACAAGGTCGTCGGCTATCTCGCCCCCGTCCTGCTCGGCGCGGGCCCGGCAGCCCTCGCCGACGCCGGAATCACCACCATCGCGCAGGCGTTGCGCCTCC
>NZ_JAAAYH010000856.1:0-1371 GCF_018035285.1 Streptomyces sp. MK37H
GGGCCGCACCCGCGCCTGGACGGCGTCCGAGGCGCCGACCCACAGCGGGGCGGTGCCGCCGTGGGCCCGTGCGCCGCGGAGTTCGGGCGAGTCCGGGTCGGGGGCCTCGTCCCCGTACGGCAGCAGCTCACGCCATGGCGACCACGCGCCGCCGACCGCGCGGGTGCGCACCTCCGCCCGGCCGCGGAGTTCCGCGGCGGGCCGGTCCCAGACGACGCCGACGAGCGAGAACGGCCGCACGCCCGACGCCGTGACGCCCCGCTCGACCGCGACGTCACCGCGCCCGGCGGCCACGCCCCGGTCCGGCCCGCCGCCCACGAGCGAGTCCAGCGGGCGCAGCGCCAGCGACCGCGTGGAGCCGGCGGCGACGGTCAGCTCGGTCCGGGCGTGGGCGGGACCGGGGTGCAGGGCGAGGGGAAGGGCGAGGGCGGCGGTGCACGCGACGCCGATCGAGGATGCCAGGTATGCACGCATGATTGAAATCGTCTACATAAGGGGGCAAACCTGTCCATTCGGAAGAGCGCACACGTCGCGGACCATCCGGTGACCCAGACCCCACCGACCCCATCCGCGCCGCATCTTCGGCGCGTAGGCTTGCGCGGGTGAACGCCACCGATCGCACCCCCGCCGACCTGCTGGGATCCGCGCTCGACGCGGATCCCTCCCGCCCGCTCGTGACCTTCTACGACGACGCCACGGGCGAACGCGTCGAACTCTCCGTGGCCACCTTCGCCAATTGGGTGGCGAAGACCGCCAATCTCCTCCAGGACGATCTCGCCGCCGCGCCCGGCGACAGATGCGCACTACTGCTCCCCGCCCATTGGCAGACCGCCGTGTGGCTGGTGGCCTGCTCCTCGGTCGGGGTCCTTGTCGACATCGGGGGCGACCCGGCCTCCGCCGACCTCGTCGTCAGCGGCCCGGACAGCCTCAAGGAGGCACGGGAGTGCTCCGGGGAACGGGTGGCGCTGTCGCTTCAGCCGCTGGGCGGCCGCTTCCCCCAGTTGCCGGAGGGGTTCGCGGACTACGCCGTGGAAGTGCCCAGCCAGGGCGACCGCTTCGCCCCGTACTCCCCCGTGGACCCGGATACGCCCGCGCTGGCCGTCGGCGGCGTGGAGCTGACGAGCGCCGAGGTGGTGGAGCGGGCGGGCGCCGACGCCGCCGGGCGGGGGCTCGGGCCCGGTTCGCGGATCCTGTCGGGGCTTTCGTACGACACCTGGGAGGGGCTGTCGTACGGGCTGTACGCGCCGCTGGTCAGTGGCGGTTCGGTGGTGCTCTGCCGCCATCTGGACCGGCTGGACGAGAAGGAGCTGGCCGGGCGCAAGGAGAGCGAGCGCGTCACCGACACCATTCCCTGAGGCCACGGCCACCGCC
>NZ_JAAAYH010000857.1:0-1368 GCF_018035285.1 Streptomyces sp. MK37H
CCGCCCGGGGTTCTCCGACTGCGCCGTGCCGACCAGCCCCCAGGCCGCGGCGACCGCCGGATCGACCGGATCGGCGTCCCGCACTCCTACGGCAGCCCGCGTCAGCACCACCAGACGCGAGTCCTCCAGCGTGGGCTCGGTCAGCCACGTCTGCAGCATGTCCAGCACTTGGCCCGTCAGCTCATGCGCGCGGGTTGAGCTGGAGTCGACGCTTGCGGCATCGCCGGGACCGATTTCGTACAGCAGCACCGGCGGCGCGTCGACCGGCGCGTCGGCTCGGGTGGCCAACTGCCGTACGTCCTGCGCGGTGTGTACGGCGACGGTGTCCAGTGGTACGTCGGCGGCGTCGACCCGCAGCTCCTCCCACCCCACGAGGAACATCTGGTCGGTCGAGGTCCGCGTGGCGGCGTCCAGCAGCGCCGCCGGCATCGGCCGCGACACCAACGACTCGACCACCGCCACCGCCGCCCCGCTCGGATCGGCCAGCCGCAGGCCCACTCCTTCCTTGCCGTTGGGTGTGATACGTACGCGCAGTGCCGAAGCGCCGGAGGCGTGCAGGGACACTCCGCGATAGGCGAACGGCAACGCGGGCCCTGACTGGTCATCGGTACGGTCGCGGAACGCGGTGGCGTGCAGGGCGGCGTCGAACAGTGCGGGATGCAGTCCGAACGCGGGGGCTTCGGCCGACAGCTCCTCGGGCAGGACGACTTCGGCGTAGATCTCGTCGCCTCGCGTCCACGCGGCCCGCAGACCACGGAAGGCCGGGCCGTATCCGTAACCGTTCGCCTCCAGCTCCTCGTAGATGCCGCGCACCCGCTCCTCCGGGACCGCCACCGCCCCGGTAGGGGGCCACCGCGTCAGGTCCGCGTCCAGCTCATCGGGGGTGTCCTGGGCAAGGGTGCCGCTGATGTGGCGAGTCCAAGGGGTGTCCGTATCACCGTCCTGGCCGCGTGAGTGCACTGCCACCGGGCGTCGGCCGGAATCGTCCGCCGCGCCCACGCTCACCCGCAGCTGCACGCCGTCGTGCTCGGGCAGGGTGAGCGGTGCTTCGACCACGAGCTCTTCGACGACACCGCAGCCGACCTCGTCACCGGCGCGCACCGCCAGCTCCACGAACGCCGCCCCGGGCAGCAACACCGTGCCCGCCGCCGCATGGTCGGCCAGCCACGGATGCGTACGCAGCGACAGCCGGGAGGTGAACAGCAAGCCCCCCGACTCGGGCAGTTCGGCCACGGCGCCCAGCAGAGGGTGGTCGGCCCGCGCAAGCCCCAGCGCGGTCGCGTCCACCGATTCGCCTCGTCGTCCCAGCCAGTAGTGCTGACGCTGGAAGGCGTAGGTGGGGAGGTCACACGCGGTGTGTGCGGGGAG
>NZ_JAAAYH010000858.1:0-1366 GCF_018035285.1 Streptomyces sp. MK37H
GATGACGGGTCCGCCGACGGTGTCCCGCTCGCCCCCGGCTGGTTCCAGGTCCTGCCAGGCGCCGTCCCGCAGCCGGAAGAGCCCGCCGTCGCCGACGCCGAAGAACACCCGGGTACGGCAGGCCGGATGCGCCGGGAGCAGGAGACAGCGCACCGAGGCGGTGTGGTCGGCGGGGGCGAGGCCGCGTACGGTCGCACCGGCGCGCAGCCGCCCGTAGGCACGGTCGGTGAGCCGATGCAGCCCGGAGCTGAGGGCGCCGCGGTTGGCGGTGTGGATGTCCTCCGTCAGCCGGGCCTGATTGCTGCCGACCGCCCCGGCGATCCACTCGCACAGCTCACGCGCCACCCGATGCGCCCCCGGGGCCGCCCGCTGCCCGCTCGCCACGGCCACGAGGAGAAGGGCGCTGTCCCCGGTCCCGAACCGCACCGCGAGCAGCGCATCGCGCCGCAGCTCACCCCGGTAACGGGCCGCGTCCCCGCGCAACGATGCGGCCCGAAGCGTCAGCGTGCCGTACCGGGCGCCCTCCAGCACGGTGTCGGGGACCACGTCCCGGAGATCCTCCGGATCGGCGACGGGAAGCGTGGTCGGCTCGGCCTCGTACGTGGGCGGCTCGTCCCCGACGTACGAGGCGGCCGCGGCCCGCCAGGGCCGCGACGGATCGGCCCGCAACGCGGCCTCCGGCGGAGGCGGCACCCCGGCACCACGCGGACCCGACGACGGCGAGGGCGGCCCGGACACCCCGGCGCGCCTGGGTGGGCCGGCCGGGGTGGTGGGCCCGGGTGCACCCGTCGGACCGGTGCGTCGGGGCTCGCTCCCCGGCCTCGTGGGCCCAGGTCCGCCCGACCAGCTCGTAGGTCCGGGCGCACCCGCCGGGTTTGTCGGTCCCGACGCGCCCGACCGGCTCGTAGGTCCGGGTGAGCTTCCCCGGCTGGTGGGTCCGGGCGCACCCGCCGAGCTTGCGGGTCCAGGTGCACCCGCCGAGCTTGCGGGTCCAGGTGGACCCGCCGGGCTTGCGGGTCCGGGCGGGCTCCCCGGCCTCGTGGGTCCCGGCGCGTTCCCCCGGCTTGTGGGTTCCGGCGCGTTCCCCCGGCTTGTGGGTTCCGGCGCGTTCCCCCGGCTTGTGGGTTCCGGCGCGCTTCCCGAGTCGCTACGTCCGGGTGCACCCGCCGGGCCGGTACGTCCCGGTGCGTCGCTTGGATCCGCGCGGCCGGGTGCATCCCCGGAGCCCGCGCCGCCCTGCGCATCCCCGGAACCCGCGCCGCCCCGTGCGGCACCGGCTCCCTTGCCGCCCCATGGGGCACCCGGTTCCGTACGTCCCGGTCCGGCACCGGAACCCCCGCGCCCTTCGGAGGGCGGAATTGCACCA
>NZ_JAAAYH010000859.1:0-1363 GCF_018035285.1 Streptomyces sp. MK37H
TCCACGCTCACGCCGCCCTGCGCCTCGTTTCCATCTCTTCCCTCGTCCCGGGGCCCGTGCCGGGCCCGGTTCGCTCTACGTCCGCAGGCTCGCCGCCAGCAGCTCCACGAAGCTCACATCCTCCCGGGCCACCCCGAAGACCTCCGCGCGCCGCAGGGTCCGCTCGGCCCAGGCCCGGTGCGGCTTCACCTCGTTCATTTTGTTGGTGTACGAGGAGCGCAGCACACCGCCCCCGCAGCGCTGGGGCTCGAGGATGTCCACCGCGTCGCTGAACTCCTCGTGGCTGACGACGGAGAGCGCGTGCACCGGGGCCACATGGCTGGGGTGGATGCAGGTCTTGCCCTGGAGACCGTTGGCCCGGTCCAGCTCGATCTCGCGCAGCAGCCCGTCCATGTGGTGCTCGATCAGCGCGGTGCGCAGCGACTCGGCGCGGCCGCTGCTGAAGGGGCTGATCCGCAGCTGCGGCTTGAACATCCGCTCATGCGGTTTGAAGTACTCCCACACCGGCCCGGTGATCGTGAAGCCCGTGCCATCGGCCCGGCCCAGCATGTTCACCACGTCCGCGATCACGGACGCGATCAGCTGGACGTCGTAGGCGGTCATGTCCGGCGCCCTGCGCAGCCCGTAGGCCGAGCACAGATCGGTGACCCCGAGGCGCAGCGCCAGCACCCGCTCCCGGTACTTGTCGACAATCCGGCTGATGCCGCTCAGGCTGTCGGTGCGCGTTTCGCGGTGCATCAGCTCGGGCGATTCGAGGACCGGCATCGCGAACAGCCGCCGCCCGCCCAACGCCTCGGTCACCTGGGCGGTTTCGGCCGACATCAGCGCCTCGAGAAAGGCCCCGCCACGCTCCTCGGTGAACTTCGGCAGTACGAATCCGGACAGCAGCCGCACGTCCGCTCCGAGCCGGGAGACGAGATCGACGATCTGCTCGGGGGTGCGGACCCGGATGAAGAGCAGCGGCAGCGAGGTGCCCGAGTCCCGCCCGGACAGCTCCGCGAGCTGCCGTACGAGGTTCTCCTCCGCGCCCGCCACCTCGGCGTCGTCGATGGAGTCCTCCAGGCACAGCACCATGGAGACCACGCCGCGACCTGCCTGTTTGACGATGTCCTCGGCCAGCCGGGGCCGGGTCGCCGGGCAGTACAGGGTGGCGCCGAGGGCGACGGCCAGGGTCCGGGTGGGCGAGTCCACGCCGAATTCGCCGGGCTCCCGGTGGAAGAGGTTGGCTCGCACCTCGACGGGCAGATGTCCGAAATGCCGCATACAACTCCCCGCACTGCCGGTGTGCCGCCTCGGTCCCGCTGACCCGCGGTTGGCCGATAATCGTACGTGCGACCATGGGTCAAAAGTTCCCCAAGGGCGT
>NZ_JAAAYH010000086.1:0-25537 GCF_018035285.1 Streptomyces sp. MK37H
CCGGGGTTGACCGTGCCGTCCGGGAGCATGCTGTCCCAGCGCTCCCAGACGGTGGTCGCCCCCATGGTGACCGGGTAGAGCCAGGACGGGCAGGTCCGCCGTAGCAGGAGCCGGTAGGCGGTGTCGTACTCCCCCGCCTCGCACAGGGCGTCGCAGATCAGCGGAGTGCCGACGAAGCCGGTGCCGATGTGGAAGTCCTCCTGGCGGACGAGCTCGGCCAGCCGCCGCCCGGCCCGTGCGCGTTGCTCGTCGGTGGCCAGGAGCCCGAAGCGCAGCGCGAGGGCGTACGCGGTCTGCGCGTCGCTGGTGAGACGGCCGTCCGGGGTGAGGTATTCCGCGCGGAAGGCCGCCCGCACGGCGTCGGCCAGCTCGGCGTAGCGGGCGTGGTCGCCGTGGCGGCCGAGCAGCTCGGCCGTGCGCGCGAGCAGTTCGGCCGAGTGGGCGTAGTAGGCGGTGGCCACCAGGTGCGGGTCGGTCCGGGCATCGCCGGGGCGGTCCGGCGGGGCGGCCGGGTCGAGCCAGTCGCCGAGCTGCCGGTCGGTGTCCCACACGTGCCGGTCGCCGGTGACCGCCGTGATGCCGTCCACCCAGGCCCTCATGCTGGCGTACTGGTCGGCGAGAATTCGGAGGTCGCCGTACCTCTCGTACATCACCCAGGGCACGATCACGGCCGCGTCGCCCCAGGCCGCGGCGCGCAGTTCGGGGAACCTGGTGGGGATGTACGGCACATACATCGGAACCCTGCCGTCCGGGTGCTGTCCGGCGGCGAGGTCCGCCAGCCAGGAGCGGAGCAAGCCCGGGCACCGGTGCAGGAATGTCGCGGTGGGCGCGAAGACCTGCAGGTCGCCGGTCCAGCCCAGACGCTCGTCGCGTTGCGGGCAGTCGGTGGGGATGTCGACGAAGTTGCCACGCATGCTCCACACCACGTTCTCGTGCAGGCGGTTCAACAGCGGCTCGGAGCATTCGAACCATCCGGTGCGGCACATGTCGGTGTGCAAAACGACGGCCTTGACGTCGCCCGGCGCGAGCTCCCCGGGCCAGCCGGTGATCTCGGCGTAGCGGAAGCCGTGGAAGGTGAACCGCGGCTCCCACTCCTCCCCGCCGGACCCGCCTCGCAGGGTGTACGTGTCCGTGGCCCCTGCCTCACGGAGCGGCCGGACCGCGAGTTCCCCGTCTTCCAGCACCTCGGCATGGCGCAGAGTGATCGTGTGTCCGGGCTCTCCACCGGCCCGGATGCGGAGTCGGCCGACGAGGTTCTGGCCGAAGTCGAGGATCGTCCGGCCGGAGGGCGAGGTCCAGGCGGCGACCGGGTCCAGGGTCGCGGTGCGGCGCACGGGCGGGCCGTCGGGAGCGACCAGGCGCGCCGGGTCGCCCCCCACGACCTCCACCGGGCTCCAGTGGGACGGCTCGCGGCGGGCGTCGTACTCCTCTCCCTCGTAGAGGCCCGAGCTCCGGATCCCGCCGTGCGCGGCCTGCCAGTTGGGGCCGGAGCCGAAGGTCTCGGCGGTGCCGTCGGCGTAGCGCACCTCGATCTGTGCGAGGGCGGCCAGCCGGTCCCCATAGATGTTCCGCAGGCCGCCGCCGAACCCGAGCCGCCCGCGGAACCAGCCGTCGGCCAGCAGAACCCGGATCTCGTTGTCGCCGCCGCGCAGCATGCCGGTAATGTCGTGCGTTTGGTAGCGCAGGCGCTCGGTGTAGTGGGTCCAGCCGGGGGCCAGAACCTGGTCACCGACGCGCGCGCCGTTGATCTCGGCCTCGTACAGACCGTGGGCGGTGGCGTACAGACGGGCAGAGCGGGCGGGAGCGCGCAGCCGGAACCGGCCACGCAGCACGGGCGGCGGAACCTGTCGGTCGGTGGGTTCTGGCCAGGCGGGGGACACGAAACGGGCCGACCAGTCGGAGGGTTCCAGCAGCCCGGCCTCCACGGTCAGCGTCTTCGACCAGGCAGACGGCCCCTGGTCCGCCGGTCCCCACACCCGGACCGCCACGCCGATCCGCCGACGGGAGCACAACGCCTCGCCCGGCCACGGCACCAGAACGGACTCGGCGGACCGGCGGTGGACGCGGCGCACCTCGCGGTTGCCGTCGGTCAGCCGGATCTCGTAGGCCGTCTGGTTCCAGCCGGGCCGGTCGGTGACCGTCCGCCAGGACAGCCGGGGGCGCTTCTCGCCGATGCCGAGCGGCTCCTGGTGGTGCTCGGCCCTGAGGCCGATGACGCGAAGGTGGTGGTGTGTCACGGACTGGCTTTTCCCTGTGTCTTGCCGGGGGCCGGAGTCGACGGTGTCCGGTCCGCCGGCAGCGTGAACCGGAAGACCGCGCCACACGGCCGGTTGGGGCCGGCGTCGATGTGGCCCCCGTGGCGGGTGATGATGCGGTGGCTCAGGGCCAGGCCGATGCCGCTGCCGTTCTCCTTGGAGGTGAAGACGCCGTCGAAGATCCGGTCGCCGGGCGGCAGGCCGCGGCCCCAGTCCAGGACGGCGAGTTCCGCGCCCCCGCCCGCCGTCGGCCGGGTGGCGATGCGCACCCTGCGGTCCAGTGACGGGCAACGGGCCATCTCGTCGATCGCGTTGAAGGCGAGGTTCATCACGACTTGCCCGATGAGCACGTTCTCGCAGCGCACCGGCAGCGGCTCGGCGGCGAGGTCGAGCTCGACGGCCACCGCGTGCTCCTGGGCGCGCAGCTCGACGAAGTACACGCAGTCGCGCACGATCGCGTTGAGGTCGGTCAGTTGCTCGGACTGCTCCAGGCGGCCCACGTAACTCCGCAGGCTGCCCAGGATGCGCCGGGCACGCTCGATCTGCCGGACGGCGTTGTCCAGCCCCCACGCCACGGACTGATCGCCCGTGCCGAGCCGTCCACGCGCTCCTTCCACGAAGTTGTACGCGGCGGCGAGCGGCTGGCTCACCTCGTGGGCGATCGCCATCGCCATGTCACCCATGGCGTTGTACCGGGCCAGGTGATCGAGGTGCTGGGTGTCGCGGCGGTGCTCCTCCTCGGCACACACCCGGTCGGTGATGTCGTAGAAGAGGAGCATCCGGCCGCGCAGGTCGCTCTCGATCTCGATGTACTGGCAGGTCGCCGCGTACCAGCGCGGCGCACTTCCCGGTGCGGCGAACCGGTAGCGGCCTTCCCGGGCCGGCACGGCCCCGTCGCGGCAGTAGTCGGCGAAGTCCGCTCCGTGGAGGTCCTCGCCGAGCAGTCGCGCGGCCGACTCGCTGGCGAAGACGACACGGTCCGCGTCGTCGAGGACGACGATGCCCTCGGCAAGGCTGCCCAGGAAGGTACGCAGCCTGCTCTCGGTGCGGAACAGATCACGGCGGACCGCCTTCTCCTCGGCGATGTCCCGGAACTGGACCATCACCACCGCCCGCGCCGGCAGGTCGACCCGGATGGCGATCGCCTCGGTGAGGATTTCCTCGCCGCTCTTGGACCGGTAGCACCACTCGGTGGCACTGATGCCGTGTTCGACGGCCTGCCCGAGCCAGCGGTGGCCGAACTCGCGGCTGTACTCCCGGGCGTTCTTGCTCATCTCCGGCGCCTTGAGCGGCCGTAGCTCATCGACGGTCCAGCCGAGCAGGTCGCAGGCAGCGCGAT
This sequence comes from Streptomyces sp. MK37H, assembly GCF_018035285.1. Lineage (NCBI taxonomy): Bacteria > Bacillati > Actinomycetota > Actinomycetes > Kitasatosporales > Streptomycetaceae > Streptomyces > Streptomyces sp. MK37H. The sequence continues at coordinate 3,595 of NZ_JAAAYH010000086.1, forward strand.
TGGCCCAGAGGATCTCGTAAGTGCGGGCGTCGTGCAGCAGGACGCAGTACTTCAGGGCTTGGGTGAGCTCCCGGAAGTCGGCCGGTGCGAGCCTGGACACGGTCGTTCCTCTCATTCGCCCGCCGGGAGACGCAGCCCCAGCCGGAGCACGTCGCGCACGAGCGTGGCGATGCTCTCCGCACCGGTCTTCTCCCGGACGCGGGCCCGGTGTACGTCGACGGTCTTGGCGCTGATGCCGAGCCGGCCGGCGATCCGCTTGTTCGGCTCGCCTTCGACGGAGAGGGCGAGCACTTCCCTCTCCCGTACGGTCAGCCCGTCCAGCTTGGCGCGCAGCTCGCTTCGCCGGGCGGCCAGTTCGAAGCGCTCGCGGGCCGTGCGCCGGGCGGCCTGCACGACGTCGAGCATGTGCTGGGGGTCGTATGGTTTCTCCAGGAAGTCGACGGCGCCGTTCTGCATGGCGCGCACGGACATCCGGATGTCACCGTGTGCGGAGACGAAGACGACCGGCAGCGGCGACCCCGTCTCGTTCAGCAGCTCCTGGACGCCGAATCCGCTGAGTTCGGGCATGCGGACGTCGAGCACCAGGCAGGCCGGCCGACCGCGGTCGTAGGAGCGCAGAAAGGTCCGGGCGTCCTGGAAGCACTCGGAGCGGATGCCGACCGACTCCAGGAGCCAGGCGAGCGATTCGCTCAGCTCCTCGTCGTCGTCCAGGATGTAGACGAGGCACATCTCAGCCGTCCCGGAACGCTCAGCCGTCCCAGGCGGCCTGGGCGGTCCAGTACTCGCTGCCGTCGGCGCTGATCCCGTGCCGCCACTCGGTCGTGCGGCGCAGGGTGGGTTCGACGCGGGCGGTCGCCTGGTCGGCACCGTCGGGGCCGTCCTCGTCGACCTGCCAGTGCACCCAGTTGACCTCCCGGCCGGTGCTGTCGTGGACGAACAGGTCGACGTGGTGCCAGCCGTAGTTGTGGGTGTCGGCGTAGCAGGTCAGGAGCATCGTGCGGGCCGTCATCGCTCCCCCGTCAGCGGTGAGGTGAAGAGCCGTTCGGTACGGAAGGTGGAGATCCGGGGTCGGTCGGCATCGAGGCGGAAGGTCACGTCCAGGCGGGCGACCATGATCTCGCTGTCCCCGGACTCATAACGTGAGAGCTGCTGCATCGGCCAACTCCCCCGCGCTGTCGTCCCGCCGACGTCCACAGTGCCGGGGAACAGCAGATGGACGTTGGTTTGGAAGTGCGGGTTGGGCGGCAGGTAGCCCGACAGCATCTCGACGATCGCCGCACGGCCCTCAGTGCGGCCGAACTTCTCGGCATACGCGGCTCCGCCGCCCTCCCACACGGCGTCCTCGGTGAACAGGTCCCCCAGCTCGCCCTCGGCGCTCGCGGGCACGTCGCACAGGGTGAGGTAGCGGGTCAGGGTGGCGACGACATCGGTCATGACGCGGCCAGCTTCAGCCGCTCCGCGCGGCGCCGTGCCTGCCGCTCGGGGTCCGGTACCGGCGCGGCGAGCAGCAGCCGCTTGGTGTAGGCGTGTTCCGGTGCCTCGGTGACCTGGGCGGCGGCGCCCGTCTCCACGATGTCGCCGCGGTACAGCACGGCCACCCGGTGGCTGATGTGCCGGACCACGGACAGGTCATGGGTGACGAAGAGGTACGCCACGCCCGTGGCCTCCTGGATCTCGATGAACAGGTCGAGCACCCGGGCCTGGGTCGTCAGGTCGAGGGCGCTGACCGGCTCGTCGCAGACGATCAGCTTCGGGTCCCGGCACAGGGCGCGGGCGATGGCGATGCGCTGGCGCTGGCCGCCGGAGAACTCCCGGGGCAGCCGACGGGCCGAGTCCTGGGGGAGGTACACGTAGTCCAACAGCTTCTGCACCCGGGCTTCCGCCTCCGCACGCGCGACACCGGTCACCAGCAGCGGCTCGGTGAGGATGTCCATAACCGTCATGGCCGGGTTCAGCGAAGTGAACGGATCCTGGAAGACCACCTGGATGTCCTTGCTCAACGCCCGCCGCTCCCGCTTGCCGAGCCGGGAGATGGCCCTTCCCTCGTACCGGATCTCGCCGCCGGTGACGGGTGCGAGGCCGAGGACGGCCCGGCCCAGGGTCGTCTTGCCGGAGCCGGACTCGCCGACCAGGCCGAGGGTCTCGCCGGGCGCGATGGACAGGGAGATACCGTGCAGGACGCGGAAGGGCTTCTTGCCGCGGCCCTTTCCGGGGTACTCCACCACGACGTCGTCGAGTTCGAGGAGCGGAGCGGTCATGACGTCACCTCCTTGAGGGGCTTGTCCAGGGCACGTAGCGCACCACGCGCGGGCCCGCCTTCCAGCGTCGACTCCAGGAGCATGCGGGTGTACGCGTGGTCGGGCGCCGCGAAAATCTGCCGGGCCGGCGCTGTCTCCACGATGCGGCCCTTCTGCATCACCGCGACCCGGTCGCAGATGTCGGCCACGACACCGAAGTCGTGGGTCACGAGGATCATCGCCATCTCGCGCTCCTGCTGGAGCGAGCGCATCAAGTCGAGCACCTCGGCCTGCACGGTGACGTCGAGCGCCGTGGTCGGCTCATCGGCGATGAGCAGCTGCGGGTCGCAGGACACGGCGCCGGCGATGAGGACGCGCTGGGCCATGCCGCCGGAGATCTGGTGCGGATACGACCTGAACACCCGCTCCGGGTCCGGGATGCCGACCCGATCCAGGAGCCCGAGCGCCTTGGTGCGGGCCTCGGACCGGGACAGCCCCAGGTGCTTGACGATGGGCTCCATGAGCTGGGAGCCGATCCGGAAGCAGGGGTCCAGGTTGGACATGGGTTCCTGGGGGATGTAGCCGATGCCACGCCCGCGCAGGGCGTTGAGCTCGGCGACGCTGAGACCCAGCAGCTCCTTTCCGTCGAAGAAGAGCTGGTCCGCCGTCACCTCGGCCTCGCTCGGCAGCAGTCCGAGGACGGAGAATCCGGTCTGGCTCTTGCCGGAACCGGACTCGCCGACCAGGCCGAGCACCTCACCACGGGCCACCGCCAGGCTCACCCCGTCGACCACCGTCTTGTCGCCGCCGGGCGTCGGATAGCTGACGCGCAGCCCCTCCACGGTGAGGAGGCGATCCGCGGGCGGCTCGGCCACGGGGGCCGCGGCGCTCCGCGCGACTCGCGTGCGGCGTTTCGCCACCCGCGGCTCGGACGTACCCAGCGCGTCGCGCACCGCGTTGCCCAGCAGATTCGCCGCCAGGATGGTCAGGCCCATCGCGGCGCCCGGCCACACCAGCAGCACGGGCGCGTTGTAGACGTTGGTGAAGGCGTCGCCCAGCATCGCGCCCCAGCTGGCCTGGGACGCCTTACCCAGGCCGAGGAAGGCCAGCCCGGCCTGGATGCCGATCGCCACGGCGAACACCTGGGTCGCCTGGATGACCGACGGCGCGACGACCACGGGCAGCACATGGCGGCGCATGACGCGCCCGTCGCCGAGTCCGGAGACGCGGGCGGCGTCGACGTACAGCTCCTCGCGGACCGCGATCACGGACGCCCGGATGAGCCGGAAGACCATCGGGGCCATGATGACGCCGAGGACGACCATGGCCACGTTGAGGTCCTGCGAGACGGCGGCCATCACCACGAGCATCACGATGATGGCGGGCACGGCCATGATGACGTTGACGATCCAGCCGGCCACGGCGTCGAACCAGCCGCGGAAGTAGCCGCTGATCACACCGAGCGGCCCGCCGACGGCGAAGGCGACGAGAACGGCGAGAGCGCCGCCCAGGAGGCTGGTGCGGCCTCCGTACAGCAGCCGCGAGAGCACGTCCCGGCCGACGCCGTCGGCGCCGAGCGGATGGGCGCCCGAGGCGGGCGCGAGGGTGTCCGCCATGACGCTGCGGTCGGGGGCGTAGTCGGTGAACAGGGGCGCCGCCAGGCTCGCTACCACCACCAGGGTCAGGACCGCCAGAGAGCCGACGGCCACCGGATCACGCGACGTCCGGCGAATGAGGCGGTCCCGCTTGGGGACCGGAGCGGACTCCACTGTGGTCATGAGACACGCACCTTCGGGTTGAGCCAGCCGTACGCGATGTCCAGCAGCAGATTGACGGCGACGACGATGCTGACGGTGACCACGACCGTGCCGAGCAGCACGGGCGCGTCACCGCGTACGGCGGCCGAGTTGGCGAGGGTGCCGATGCCCGGCAGGCCGAACACCTTCTCCACCACGACGGCGCCGCTGATCAGCCCGATGAACTGCAGGGCCAGCACGGTCAGGGCGGGCGGGGCGGCGTTGCGCAGCGCATGCCGGAACACGATGCTGCGGGTGCTCAGGCCCCGGCTGCGCAAGGTGCGCACGAAGTCGGCGCGCAGCACATCGATCAGCGCGCCCCGCACCTGCATCGCGGTGGCGGCCGTCGCGGCGACGGCCAGCGACACCGCGGGCAGGGCGATCGAGCGGAGCCAGTCGAGGACGGAGGTGGCGAGGGGGACATAGCCGGTGGCGGGCAGCCATCCGAGCTGGACCGCCAGGGTGACCGAAAGGACGAGAGCGATCAGGAAGCTGGGCACCGCGGTGCCCAGCACCGCGGCGAACTGCACCACACGATCCACCCAGCCACCGCGCAGCGCCGCCGCCGTGCCCAGGGCGACGCTGAGGACCGCGGCGATCAGCAGGCCGGCGAGCACGATGGAGAGAGTGACCGGCAAGGTGTCCACCAGGGACTGGTTCACCGGGTCCCCGGTGAACCACGAGCTGCCCAGGTTGCCCCGCAGGGCCTGCTCGGCCCAGTGCCAGTAGCGCTCCACCAGGGGCTGGTCCAGGCCGAGTTCATGGCTCTTGGCGGTCACGGCGGACCGTGTGGCGGTCTCGCCCAGGATGTTGCGGGCGACGTCGGTCCCCGTGAGGTTCAGCAGCAGGAACGTCGCGGTGGCCACGGTGACCACCAAGGTGGCGCCGGCGGCGATGCGCCGGATCAAGAAGACAAGCACGACCGGTTTCCTCCTTCCATGCGTCGGAACGGCCCGGTGGCTACTTCGCCGCCGGGGTGTAGTTGTAGAGCGGTGGGTATTGGACGCCGGCCTGCTCCGTCACCTTCACGTCCTTCGCGGTGCCGTACGCGTTGGCCACGACGCTCCAGGGCGCGTTCCACGCCTGGTCGACGACATAGGCGTTGAGTTCCTTGAACAACGTCATCCGCTTGGCTCCGGTGGCCTCGCCGATGCGCGTGATGAGACCGTCGGCCTTCGGGTCGTCGTACTTGAAGGGGTTCCAGGTCGACTTCTTAGCCAGTTGCAGCTGGACCTTGTCCCATGCCGTGGGCGCGCCGAGTTTGAAGTACGACATCGCGTACTTGCCGGACAGCATGCTGCTGAAGATCTGGTCGCCGGGCACGTTGTCCAGCTTCACCTTGATGCCGATGTCCTTGAGGGACTGGGTGAGCGCGGCCTGCTCCTGCGGGAAGATCGCGGAGAGGTCCGGGAGGGTGACGGAGAAGCCGTGCGGGTAGCCGGCCTCGGCCAGCAGCTTCCTGGCCTTGGCCGGATCGTAGGAGTAGGTGTCCTCGAGCCGGACGTCGTAGCCGTCCTCACCGGGCGCGAACAGCTGCGCGGTGGGCGTGCCGAGTCCGGTCTTGGCCGACTTGAGCATGGCCTTCTTGTCGAAGGCGTAGTTGAGCGCCTGACGGACCTTGACCTTGCCCAGTGCCGGGACCTTCTTTCCGGCGCGGTCCCATATGTAGAGACCCTCGACGTCGCCGGGCTGGTAGGTGATGACGTTCAGGCTGCGGCCCTTGACGGTCTTGACCCGGTTGAGATTGAGGGTGGCGCCGTCGATCTGGCCGGAGAGCAGTGCGTTGGTGCGCGCGGTCGGGTCGGACAGGTACTTGATGACGACCTTGTCGTAGGGGAAGGCCTTGGTGTTCCAGAAGTCGGCGTTGCGCGTGTACGTATACGTCTGGCCCGCGGTGGTGGCCGACGTGTCCAGCTTGTACGGGCCCGAGCCGACCGGGGTCTTCGGGTCCTTGAGCGACTTGGGGCTGGCGATCATGCCGGAGACCTGGCCCAGCGCCGACAGCAGGGACGCGGTGGGGTGGCTCAGCTTGACCGCCACGGTGTGGGCGTCGACCACCTCGACACCGGTGATGTCCCGGATCTCACCGGCGGCGGTGCCGGTACCGCTCTTGGTGTGCAGCAAGCACTGCTTGACGGCGTCGGCGTCGAGGACGGTGCCATCGGTGAACTTCACCCCTTTGCGCAGCTTCAGTGTCAGCGTCGTCTGCGCCTTGTCGTACGACCATGACGTGGCCAGGTTGGGGGTCGGCTCACCCTTGGTGTCGAGCCGGACCAGTGTGTCGAAGACCGGCTGGTAGTACTGGGACTCGGGGCCCATGCTCGCCTTGGCCAGATCCCACGGCGTGGCCGCGACCGACTCGGCGAGGGTCAATGTCTTGTCTTTGCCGGCGGCGGCCTGTGTACCGCCGCCACAGGCGGCCACTGTCGCTGTCAGAAGTCCGGCGCCGATGATCGCCACTGTCTTGCGCATTCTCTCTCCAGCCGGTTCATGTTACGAATCCACCTCGATGTCCCCCCGGGTCGTCCCGTCTCCTGCCGCGCACGGCAGGTCGTGCTCCGCGTAACCCGGTCACGGCTGCGCGTAGTCGGCGGCCCAGTGACCGCACAGCCGCACGCTCTCCTCGGGGGTCGGCCTGGCCCCCCGGTCGACCTCGATGATCAGCCAGCCGTCGAAGTCGTCCGGCAGCGCGCCGACGAAGCCCTCGATGTCGGCGTTTCCGTGGCCCGGCTCCGACCACAGCCCCGCAAGCACCGTCTTCCGGTAGTCCCAGCCCGCTTCCCTGCCCCTGGCCGCGAGGCCGAGGTCCAGGTCCTTGATGTGGACGCTCGCCACCCGGTCCGCGTAGTCGCGCACCAGCCGTGCGGCATCTGCGCCCGCCCAGGCCAGATGGCCCATGTCCGGTCCGAATCCGAGGACGGACGCGTCGACGGTGTCCAGGACGAAGCGGGTCTCCTCCTCGGTCTCGGCCCAGGTGCCCACATGCGGGTGGAAGGCGGGGGTGATCCCGTGTGCCCGGATGACCTCGGCGATCTCGGCCAGCAGGTCCCGTACCCGCTCCAGCCGGTCCCGGTCCGCGAGGTGGCCGACCGCGGGCCGGGCCACCCGCTCGGCGTCCTTCGCCATTCCCATGGCGAGGAAGACGGTGGGCACGCCCAGCTCCGCGTGCTGTTCCGCGGTGCGCGCCGCGTTCTCACAGAACGTGCGCTTCTCCGCCTCGTCCTCGGTGAGCCGGACCGCGATGTAGCCGGGCGCGGGGCTGATGCCGTGGCCGGCGAGGCGGGCCGCGTACTCCTTCGGGGTCATGTCACCGGGCACCGCGGTGTGCAAGGCTTTGATGCCCGCGTCGCGGATGACCTCCAGCTGCCGGTCGAGCGGCGGGGCGAGTGTGGGGTCGATCCAGCCGTCGGCGCTCGCGACCCACTGCAGCGGGTTGATGGCGAGGCGGTCCTGCCTGATCTTCATCGTCTGTGGTCCTTTCCGTGGCCGATGGCCGACCGGGTCAGTGGGTGTGGCGCGGCTGGGGGCGTTCGCAGCTGCTCTCCAGTGCGACGACCCGGTTCTCCCGCTGCGCGGTCTCGAAGGCGGCCAGCACCTCGAGAGTGTGGAAGGCGAACTGCGGATTGGCGCGGTGCGGGCCACCGTGGATGGCGCCCGCGAGGTCGTGTACGCCGAGGCCACGGCGGTGCTGCTCGGGGGTGTCCACGGCGCCGAAGAGTTCGGTGACCGGGGTGAGCACCTCCCAGGCGTCGTCGTGGTGGCGCTTGACCCGGACATCGCCGTCGAAGCAGTTGGGGTTGGGCAGCGAGAGGGTGCCCTCGGTGCCGTAGATCTCCATACGGGGCAGCTCGGTGTCCCAGACGTCAAAGCTCATCAGGGTGGTGCCGATGACTCCGGAGGCGAAGGTCAGCACGGCCGAGGCATGGGTGGGGACCTCAACGGTGATCTCGTCGACCACCCGCTCGGGGCTGGTGACCTCGCGGGTCTTCGCACCGATGCGGGTGGCGGCGGACACCTGCCGGACCGGCCCGAGGCAGTTGACGAGCGCAGCCAGATAGTAGGGGCCCATGTCGAGCACGGGCCCGCCGCCCGGCCCGTAGAAGGCCCGGGGGTCCGGGTGCCAGGTCTCGGACCTGCTGGACCGCACGAAGGCGGTGGCGCCGACGGGTTCGCCGATCAGGCCGGTGTCGATCGCCTGCCGGGCGGTCTGCACGGCGCTGCCGAGGAAGGTGTCCGGGGCCGACCCCAGCAGCCTCCCACCGCGCTCGGCGGCGTCGAGGACCTCGCGGGCCTCCTCGACGGTGGCGGCTAGCGGCTTCTCGACGTAGACGTGCTTGCCCGCCTCCAGCGCGGCCATGATGGTCTTCGCATGGAACCGCGGCGGAGTGATATTGATGACGATCTCGACGGCCTCGTCCTCGAACAGCTCATCGGCATCGCCCCAGGCCGGTATGGCGTACTCGGACGCGGCCTGCTTCGCGCGGGCCGTGTCGACGTCGGCCACACGGATCACGTCGAGTTCCGGAAAGGTGCGCAGTCCTTCGACATAGCGGCCGAAGATGTTGCCCGCGCCCAGGATCCCGATGCGGTGCCGTGCTTGTTGCTGAGCCATGAGTCTCCTGCGGTCGTAAGGGGGTGGATGTCGGCGGCGATCACGCGACGATCAAAGGCCGAAGTGTCCGGTGGGCGATCTCCAGGCCGGTCTTGACCCGCTCCTCGGTTCCGCTCCACACCGGGTCCTCGTGTTCGACGGAGAGGGTCCCGGTGAAACCGTGCTCGTAGAGGGCGTCCACCACGGCGTTCCAGTCGACCTGGCCCCGGCCGGGTACGCGGTAGCGCCACCAGCCGGTGTCCCACGGGTCCTCCCGCCGGACGGCCTTCCCGAAGACCCCGTAGCGGTCGATCGCACCGGGCAGGATCTGGAGGTCCTTGGCCTGGGCGTGCACGATCCTGTCCGCATACGGCGCGATGGTCTTCACCGGGTCGACACCGATCCACGTCAGATGCGACGGATCCCAGTTCAGATACAGCCCGAGGGAGAACATCCACTCCCACAGCTCGGGCGAATAGGCCAGGTTGCCCGGATAGCCGTCCGGGTGCCAGCCCTCCATCACACAGTTCTCGATGATGAGGCGGACGCCCTTCTCCCCCGCGTACTCGACGAGTTCGGGGAATACCTTCTCGGCCTCTTCCAGGTTCCGCGCCACCGGCAGGGTCCAGTCGCGGCCCACGAAGGTGCCCACGTACGGGACATCGAGGGCCGCCGCAGCGTCGATCACCGCCCGGAGATGGGCGTGGATCTCCGCGCGGCGCGCGCTGTCGGGGTGGAGGTTGTTCTCGTAGTAGGCGAGCGCGGAGATGTCGAGGCCGTGGCAGTCGAGCAGCGCCCGGGTCTCGTCGGCGGCACGGCTGTCGAAGCCGGTCACCGGAAGGTGAGCGGCCTCGAAGTCCCGGCCACCGGTGCCGGGCCAGGCGGCGACCTCGAGCGCCTCGTATCCGGCGCCACTCGCCCAGGAGGCGATCTCGGTGAGGGAGAGCTGGGGCAGGCAGGCGGTGAGCATGCCGAGTTTCATGCGGTGGCCTCCAGGGCTATGGCAGTGGAGTCGACATCGGTCCAGGTGAGCGACGCGGAAGAGGTCAGGACGGCCTCGACGATCCGGGCCGAGCGGACGCCATCCGCCCCGGTGGGCAGGCCCTCGGGCGCCTCGCCACGGATGGCCGCATAGGCGTCGGCGACAAAGGCGTTGAAGCAGTCGGCATAGCCCTGGGCGTGGCCGGCGGGCAGGCGCGAGAGTCGTCGCTGTTCGGCCGATCCGTGGTTGGGGTCCCGGAACAGCGTCCGCGCTCCGTCTTGCGCGCCGAGCCATGCGGTCTCGGGGTTCTCCTGGTCGAAGACCGCGCTGCCGTGCGCGCCGTCAAGTTCGAACCACAGCCGGTTCTTGCGGCCGGCGGACACCTGGGAGACCGTCAGCGTGGCCAGGACCCCGCCGTCGGTGCGCAGCAGGACCGTCGCTACATCCTCGGTACGCACCGGCACACGTGGTCCGCCGCCCACCGATGTGAAGCTGGCGCCGGTACCGGCGGGGCGGGTGGCGACCGTCGTGCCGAGCCTGGCGGTGAGTTCGGTGAAGCGGACTCCGGCGACCCACTCGACGAGATCGCACCAGTGCGAGCCGATGTCCGCGAACGCCCGCGAAGGGCCGCCCTCGGACGGGTCGACCCGCCAGGACATCGCGTTCTCGGAGAGCATCCAGTCCTGTAGATAGCTGCCGTGGATCAGCTGCCACGCCCCGAAGTCACCGCGCAGCCCGCGGTCACGGATCTCCCGGACGAGGGGGTGGTAGCGATAGACGAAGGGGACCGCGAGCACCCGTCCCGTCTCCTCCGCCAGCCTGGTCAGCCGTTCCGCGTCGGCGGTCGCGGTGGCGAGCGGCTTCTCGCAGATCACATGCTTCCCCGCGCGCAGCGCCGCCTCCGCCTGGCCGACGTGCAGCGCGTTCGGGGTGCACACATGGACGACCGATACGCTGTCGTCGGAGAGCACCGCCTCGAAGTCGGGATAGCGGCCGGGTACCCGCCACTCCTCGGCAACTCGCGCACTGCGCTCGGGAGTCGAGGCCACCACTCCCGCGAGTTCACCGCCGACCGCGCGGATCGCGGCGGCATGCACGGCACCGATCATCCCGCCACCGGAAACCACCGCTCGAAGCGAGCCACTCATCTGACGCACCTCCGTCGTTCACCCGCTGACCGCGGTCTGAACGCCGCGCTGCGCATCACCATCGTTTAGTTCACGCAGCAAGCACAAGAGAGCACATTTAAATTTTTTTAAGTCCTAAAAGCGGTCAAATTTCCGTCAGCTGCTCCGCTACCTTCCCGTAAGCGCAGGGCGCGCGGATAACCGTTGACGGCCTCCTGGTGGCGGGATTACGGTCCCGGGAATGCATAAAGATGATGGCTACGCCGAGGAACCGTTGCCCCCCACATCGGTCCCGCTCGCCCTGCGCCGGGTTCTGGGTCTGGTGATCTCCGGGGAGGCGACCAACCGCGCGGAGATCGCGCGGCGCAGCGGCCTGGCCCGGTCGACGGTGGCCCAGCAGGTTGAGTACCTCGTCGGCCACGGCATTCTGCGAGAGGTCGAGTCCAGGCGGTCCGTCCGGGGGCGACCGCCGCGGGTGCTGACGATCAGCCCACAGGCCGGAACCGTCGTCGCCGTGGACATCGACACCGCCGCCTCCCAGGTGGCCATCGCCGATCTCACCCGACGGCTGATCGCGCAGGACACGGTCGACATCCCGATCGGCGCCGGCCCACCGGCAGTGCTGGACGCGGTGAGCGAGCGACTGCGAGAGATGTTGGAGAAGCACGACCGCGATCCCGACCGCGTGCGGGAGGTGGTTGTCGGCCTGCCCGGGCCGGTGGACTTCGAGCAGGGTTGCGCGGTGCAGCCGACCGGTATGCCCGGCTGGGACGGCTATCCCGTCGCCGAGTACCTCCGGGAACGCTTCCACGCCCCGGTCGTGGTGGACAACGACGTCAACCTGATGGCACTGGGCGAAGCCGTACAAGGCCGGACGGAGGCTCCTCTACTGTGCATCAAGATCAGCAGCGGTATCGGGGCCGGTCTCATCACCGCGGGCGGGGATGTGTACCGCGGCGCCGACGGCGCCGCCGGCGACATCGGCCACACCCGGGCCCTCGGCGGAAACAATGTCCTGTGTGTCTGCGGCAATGTCGGCTGTGTCGGAGCGGTCGCCTCCCACCGTGCTGTCCTGCGCGGCCTCGGCATCCCCGAGTCGAGCGAGGACGACCTGTTGTACGGCACCCGTGTGCTCGCCCAGCGTGTCGCCGACAGCGACCCGGCCGCACTGCACGCCGTGCGTCAGGCGGCCACGGAGATCGGCGAGGTGGTGGCCGTGCTGGTCCACATGTTCAACCCGCGCAGCATCATCCTGGCCGGCCCGTTGAGCGAACTCCGCGACGACCTGGTCTCCGCCGTACGAGCCGTCGTGTACCAGCGCGCCCTCCCCCTGGCCACCCGCAAACTGACCATCACCGCGACACAGCTCAAGGGAACATCCGGACTGCACGGCGGCATCGCCCTCGCCACCCAGGACGTCTTCGGACCGGCGGGCATGGCGCGACTCCTGGCCGACGCGTCCGGGGGCGAGTGATCATTACCACTCCCACCTGCGGCGATGACTTTTCGAGCGGCACAGGATCGACTCCTCGGGGTCGGGCGGCTCCATCTCCTTGCCGGAGTCGAGGACGTCACCCTCCGCCTTGCCACGCGGCCACCCGCCAGGCGAGGTACCACAAGCCCCGCCGAGCGGGCCCCGCTCACACGCTCAGGCCGTACGGCATCATGCAGACGACGACATCGGTACGCGCTCTGAGGACCGTGGCCAGCAGCAGGCCGCGCTGGTTCTGGAGCATCTTGTAGCGCCGGTGCCGGGGCTCGACCTCGGGGATGAGCACGGCGACCTCCCGGCCGCCCCCGGCCTCGCGCCGCACATACGCGACCATCGGCTGCACCAGGGAGCGGTGCGGGCTGTCGATGATCTCCAGGCGGACCCCGGGATTCCAGCGCTCCCAGGTGTCCTGCAGCGCCCGCGCCTTCTCGGGCTCGGCCTGGACGCTGACCGCCACGACCTCGTCGCCCAGGGCGAGCGCCGCCGTCAGCGCGCGCTGCGCGAGCCTGCTGACGCCGCCGAGCGGGACGATGACCAGGCTCATGGTGCGCACCGGTGGCGGCGGGATCCGCCCGAGCCCGAGTTCCTCACCGGCCGCCGTGTAATAGCGCTGGACGCGGGTGAACAGCAGCATCAGCAGCGGCACCGCGACGAGGACCACCCAGGCCCCTTCGAGGAACTTGGTGGTCAGCAGGACCAGACCGGCCCCGGTGGTCAGCACGGCCCCGAGACCGTTGATCATCGCCCGGCGCAGCCACCCTTCCGGCTGCTCGGTCGCCCAGTGCCGTACCAGCCCGACCTGGCTGATGGTGAAGCCGGTGAACACCCCGATGGCGAACAGCGGGATCAGCCGATGGGTCTCGCCTCCCACCGCGTTGAGCAGCACGGCCGACAGCAGCGCCAGCGCCACCACGCCGTACCGGTACACCGGCCGCTCCGCGCGCAGCCCGAACAGGTGGGGCAGCCGGTCGTCCCTCGCCAGCAGGCTCATCAGGACCGGGAGGCCGCCGAAGCTGGTGTTCGCGGCGAGCGCGAGAACGAGGGTGACGATGAGGTTGGTCGCGTAGTACTCCCATCCGGTTCCGTACGACCCGGCGGCGAGCTGGGCGAGGACCGTCACACCGCCGCGCGGCGCCACATGGTCGCGGCGGATCAGATACGCCATCCCGAGCAGCATCACTCCGAGGAGCAAGCCCAGCATCAGCTCGGTGTGCTGGGCCCGCTTGATGCGCGGCTCGCGGAACATCGGCACGCCGTTGGCGATGGCCTCCACCCCGGTCAGGGCGGAGCAGCCCGAGGAGAACGCTTTCAGGATCAGCAGGACGCCCAGCGCCTCGGTGGCACGGGCGGGGTGGGCGGCGCCGACGACGGCCGCCGGGTGCGAGCGCAGGATCCCCATGACGACGATGCCGAGCATGCTGACGATGAACAGCACGGTCGGCAGCATCAGCACCCGGGCGCTCTCGGCCACTCCCCAGAGGTTCACGGCCGTGAGCAGGGCGAGCAGCACCAGGCTGACGGCGAGCAGATGCGAGGAGAGGATCGGGAAGGCGGAGGCGAGGCTGGCGGCACCGGCGGCCAGGCTGACGGCGACGGTGAGGACGTAGTCGATGGTCAGGCTCGCCGCGGCGAGCAGGCTCACCCGTTGCCCGAGGCTCTTCTTCGCCACCGCGTAGGCGCCGCCGCCGTCCGGATGGACGGCGATCACCTGGCAGTAGGAGATCACCAGCACGGTGAGCAGGACGGTGATGACGACAGTGATGGGCAGCGTGGCGGTAAGAGCCCCGGTGCCGGCGGCGACCAGGACGACCACGATGGCCTCAGGGCCGTACGCGACCGAGCTCAGCGCGTCCAGAGACAGCGCGGCCAGCCCCTCAAGGCTGGTGAGATGGTGCTTGTCGCCCTCCCCGTGGCGCAAAGGTACCCGTGGCCGCAACGCGCGGTGTGCCAGTCCGAACGCCATGGGGAACCTCGGGGCGGGGTTGTCGGGAGCCGTCCCGCGACAGTGTGCCCCGCCGTGGCGCCCGGCCGCCTGAGGCATGCCCGAACAGCCGTCACTTGTCCGCCGCCTCCGTGATCCCCTGACCTGACCGAGTGCTCCTCACGGCGCTCCCCGAGTGTCGCCGCGGCGGTGGGAGCCGCGCCCATAGCATGACCTGGCGCGGTCACCGACCTGTCGGCAGCAGGCCGGGCCGTGCGATTGGTTCCTGGGGGCCCATGCGGTCGCGCATCCGGCGAGCGAGGGTGGCGCTGACGAGGCGCGCCAGGTTACGCCCAGCGCCGGACGACTGGAGGTTGGTGACCATGACGGTGATGTCCGTGCCCAGGTTCGAGCGGTTCTTCCGGGTGGCGGCGGGACTTGATGTCGACAAGAACGACCTCAAGCGCTACAGCGACTTCGTGGACGCCAAAGTCTACGATCTGCTGCTCATCGCCGAGGCGGTCGCGAAGGCCAACAACCGGGACGTCATCGTGCCGTGGGATCTGCCGATCACCAAGGGGCTGCAGGAGAACATCCACCGCTTCCGGGACCTCGACTACGAGATCGAGTTGAAGCCCATCCTCGATCAGCTCGTCACGCACCCGCCGCTGGACCGCGCACCCGACGACGCGACGGAGGCGAGGTTGCCGGAGATCGTCGGCGGGCTCAGCCTGGCGCTCGCCAAGGCGTTCAAGATCATTTACCCGGACCTGAAGAATCCGCAGACCAAGCACTGGGAGACGGTCTGGCCGCTCTTCAATCTCCTGCTGTGACGCCGGGGTTGTGAATGCCGGGAGCGGTGCGGTGACCGCCGGACCGGCTAGGAGGGCATGACCGCGGACATCGAGGCGGGCATACGCGCCTTGAGGTCCTTCCACTCGCCCTCGCTGACGTGGTGCTCGAGGACATGCAGGACCGTGCGCACCAGTTGTTCGGTGTCGCCCTCGATCGCGTACGGAAAGTCGTGCCGGACCCGCCGGAAGAATTCCTCGCTGTTCAATTTCACGGGCGTCTCCGCGGGTTTCCACCCGTCGTAGTAGACGCCGCGCAGCAAGGTCGGAAGCTGCGCTCCGAACTGCACGGCCTCATCGACCGGCAGCCGGTCCCGCAGGTGGTGCAGGACCGCGCGCAGAGCGGCGTACGACTGCTTCCGGCGCTCCTTGGGCCACCCATAGGCGTGCTCGATCTCCTTCAGGACATGGTTGGCCTTGTCGACCATGGTGTCGAACGAGGAGAAGCCTGTCGCAACCATCATGTAGTCCTTCCGATGCCCGCGGCGGCACCCGGCGGAGCGGGGGCCGCCGCGGGAGAGAGCCGGATCCCGGCGGTCTCAGCCGCCTTGGCGTTCGCTGCTCTCGGTTATCTCGATGTGACGGGGCTTGGCGGTCGCCGCCTTGGGGACGGTGATCGTGAGCACGCCGTTGGACATGCTCGCCGTGACGCCCTCGGTGTTCACTTCGCTCGGAAGCAGCAACCGGTACTCGAAGCGACCGGTACGGCGACTGCTGTGCCGCATGATGCCTTTGCGCTCCCGTTCCTTGATCTCCCCCGTTACGGCCAGCTCCTGACCATTGATCTCGATGTCGACGTCCTTGCGGTCCACGCCGGGGAGCTCGAGTTCTAGGTGATAGGCGTCGTCGGTTTCGGTCACATCGGCGGACGGCGTCCACGCCGCTATGGCGGGAGCCGCGCTTCCGACCGTGGATTCGAGCAGACCGCCCATCTGGTTGATGAGGTCGTCGAATTCCAGAAGTGGATTGCGCGCCCAGCCCCTGGGGCGCTCGACCGTTCCCTGGCCTCGCTGCTGTCGGCGAACCGGCATGTTCATCGTCCGTCACCTCCGGTGTCGGTTAGTGGGCAGGGGATGTGTTGTGACCACCGCCCGGCTCGGTGAACCGGCCGGACGGAGCTTCTGTGTCATCGGGGTGGCGCGCGACGTCGACGGTGGTGTGGCCGAGGTGCTCGTGGACCTGGTGGATGGCCATCGCCCCTTCGCCGGCGGCGGAGGCCACCCGCTTGACGGAGCCGCTGCGCACGTCGCCCGCGGCGAAGACCCCGGGCAGGCTGGTCTCCAGCCCTAGACAGGCACGGCCCTGGCCCTCCCAGACCGTGCCACTCGCGCGGGCCTGCGCCGCGGCGCCGGTGAGCACGAAGCCACGGTCGTCCAAGGCGACCACGTCGCCGAGCCACGCCGTACGGGGCTGGGTCCCGATGAAGACGAACATCGCGCGCACGACCAGCTTGCGGCGCTCCCCCGTGCGGTTGTTCTCCACCACGATGGCCCGCAGGACGTCGTCGCCCTCCACCTGGCGCACCTCGCTGTTGAGTATCACGTTCACCCGTGGATGGCGTTCGATCTGGTCGACGAGGTAGCGGGACATCTTGGCGCCGAGGTCCGGGCCCCGGACCAGCAGGTGGACCCGCGGGACGCGCTTGGCGAGGAAGAGGACGGCCTGGCCCGCGGAGTTGCCGCCGCCGACCACCGCGACCGGATCCGCGCTGCACTGCTGGGCCTCGTACACGGTCGCCGCGTAGTAGATGCTCGCCCCCTCCAGGCGTTCGATACCGGGCGCTTCGAGCCTGCGGTACTTGGCGCCGGTGGCCAGCACGACGGTGTGGGCCACCACATCGCCGCGCTCGGCGAAGGTGACGCGGTAGGCACCCTCCTCGGGCTTGAGCGAGGTGGCCTCCGCGGGAACCCAGACCCGGGCCCCGAACTTGCGCGCCTGGAGCTCGCCCCGTTCGGCGAGGTCGGAGCCGGAGATCCCGGCCGGGAAGCCGAAGTAGTTCTCGATGAGGGACGACGTGCTCGCCTGGCCGCCCGTGGCGATCGCGTCCAGGAGGGCCGTGGTCAGTCCCTCGGACGCGCCATAGACGGCGGCCGCCAGCCCGGCGGGTCCGGAACCGACGATGATCAGATCGCTGCGGGTCTCCTCGGCGGACGGAGGGGAGAGACCGATGAGCCGCGCCAGTTCGGCGTTGCTGGGGTTGCGCAGCACCCGCTGATCACGCCAGATGACGATCGGTGTCTCCTCCGGGGAGATGGAGAAGCGGCGCAGCAGTGCCTCGGCCTCCTCGTCCGACTCCAGGTCGATCCACCGGTGCGGCAGCCGGTTGCGGGCCGCGAATTCGCGCAGCCGCCGGGTGTCGGGCGAGTAGCGCGAGCCGAGGATGCGGAAGCCCGCGCCGGCGCCGACGAGCAGCGCGCGGCGGCCCAGGTAAGCGCGGAGGATGAGGTCACCGAGGATCGGATCGCGGGCGACCAGCACCCGGAGCCGGTCGATCGGAAGGGACAGCACCTCCCCGGGCTCACGGACCCGGGCGGTGTAGAAGGCCACCTGCCCCTGGAGGAGCCCCAGCTCGCCGAGGAAGCGCCCCGGCCCGTGTACCCTCAGCACCCGCTCGTCGGGGGTGCCGTAGTCCTCGATGATCTCGATGGAACCGCTGAGGATGACCAGGAACTCCGCACACCGGTCCCCCTCCCGGACCAGCACCTGGCCCGGCTCGATCCGAAAGCGCTCCCCGTGTTCGGCGAGGAACGCGATCTGGGCTTGCGACAGCCGGGGGTAGGCGCCGTACAGATCCGGGGTCTCGAACGGCACCGCCTCGTCGGGAGCGGCGTCACGGGGCCGGTCGTCGCCTGCCATCAGGCCGGCGCCTCATGGGCGTAGCACCAGCGCCGGCTCTCGCCCGGCTCCATGGGCGCCGGGCGCACCATGGACAGGTGCGGATCGGGTTCGATGGCCATGGACGTCACCCTCTCTTGCTGTCCCGCCGGCCCGCCGTCACCTGCTCGACCCACGAGCGCAGGGTGCCCGCCGGGGCGGCACCCGCGCGGCGGGCGACCAGTTCCCCCTTGTCCAGGATGAGCAGGGTCGGCACGGCCTGCACCTCGAACCGCCGGGCGAGGTGCGGGTTGCGGTCGATGTCGACCTTGACGAGTTTGACCTTGCCCGCCAGCTCCGTGGCGACCTGCTCAAGTGCGGGGCTGACCATCCGGCAGGGCCCGCACCAAGTCGCCCACAGATCCACGACGACGAGGGGCGTCGCCTTCTCGGCGACCTCGGCGAAGTCGTTCTCGTCCGCGTCCACGATCCACGGCAGCGGCGACTTGCAGTTGCCGCACCGGGGAGCGCCCTCGGCCGCCGCGGGGATCTTGTTCGCGCGTCCGCAGGTGGGGCAATTGATGGTCTGGGCTTTGATCTTCGGGCTTGGCATGGCCGGTCACGCCGCCTCTCCGACTTCCTGCCGGGCTCGCTCCTCGACGTGCTCGCCCGACGGCTGTTCGTAGGTGACGACGAGTTCGCCGTGTTGGGCGTCGACGTTGACGGTGGCGCCTTCTTGGACGTCGCCGCGTAGCAGGGCGCGTCCGATGAGGGTCTCGACTTCGTGGGAGATGTAGCGGCGCAGTGGGCGGGCGCCGTAGACGGGGTCGTAGCCTTGGTGGGCGATGACCTTCCGGGCTTGTGGGCTGAGTTCGACGGCGATCAGGCGTTCGGCCAGTCGTTTGCGCAATTCGTTGAACTGCAACTCCACGATCTGCTCGATCTGGGGCTCGCCGAGCGGTTTGAACAGCACGATGTCATCGATCCGGTTGAGGAACTCGGGGCGGAAGTGGCCGCGCAGTTCGCTCATCACCAGGGCCCGGGCGTCGGGTTTGAGTTCGCCCTGGGAGGTGACGCCGTCCAACAGGTGCACCGAGCCGATGTTGGAGGTCATGATGATCACGGTGTTGCGGAAGTCGACCAGCCGTCCCTGGGCGTCGGTGATCCGGCCGTCGTCCAGGACCTGGAGGAGGGTGTTGAAGACATCGGTGTGGGCCTTTTCGATCTCGTCGAAGAGCAGGACCGAGTACGGTTTGCGCCGTACTGCCTCGGTGAGCTGGCCGCCCTCTTCGTAGCCGACGTATCCCGGTGGGGCGCCGACCAGCCGGCTGACGGTGTGCCGCTCCTGGTACTCGCTCATGTCCAGGCGGATCATGTTCTCCTCGGTGTCGAAGAGCGCGGCGGCCAGCGCTTTGGCCAGCTCGGTCTTCCCCACGCCGGTGGGGCCGAGGAAGATGAACGAGCCGATCGGGCGGCGCGGGTCCCGGATGCCGGAGCGGGCCCGGATGATGGCGTCGCAGACCAGCTTGACCGCCTCGTCCTGGCCGATGACCCGCTCCTGGAGGATCTCATCCAGGCGCAGCAGCTTCTCCCTCTCGCCTTCCTTCAGGCGGGAGACCGGTATCGCGGTCCAGGCGGAGACGATGTCGGCGATCTCTTCTTCGGTGACCACCTCGCGCAGCAGCCGGTGCGTGCCCTGTTTGGCGGCCAGCTGTTCCTCCTCGGCGGTGAGTTTGCGCGTGAGTTCCTGGAGTCGGCCGTAGCGCAGTTCGGCGGCGCGGTTGAGGTCGTAGGCCCGTTCGGCCTCCTCGGCTTCGCGGCGCACTTCCTCCAGTTCCCGGCGCAGGTCCTGCACCCGGCGGATGGACTGCCGTTCGGCTTCCCACTGGGCGTGTTTGGCGTCGGCCTCGGCGCGCAGATCGGCCAGTTCCCGGCGCAATTCCTCCAGCCGCTGGCGGCTGGCGGGGTCGGTTTCCTTGGACAGTGCGGCTTCCTCGATCTCCAGGCGGGTGACGCGGCGGGTGATCTCGTCCAGTTCGGCGGGCATGGAGTCGATCTCGGTCCGCAGCCGGGCGCATGCCTCATCCACCAGGTCGATGGCCTTGTCGGGAAGGAACCGGTCGCTGATGTAGCGGTGGCTGAGGGTGGCGGCGGAGACCAGGGCGGTGTCCTGGATCTTGACGCCGTGGAAGACCTCCAGCCGCTCGCGCAGGCCGCGCAGGATGGAGATGGTGTCCTCCACGCCCGGCTCGTCCACCAGCACCATCTGGAAGCGGCGCTCCAGCGCGGCGTCTTTCTCGATGTGTTTGCGGTACTCCTGAAGGGTGGTGGCGCCGATCATGTGCAGCTCGCCGCGGGCCAGCATCGGCTTGAGCATGTTCCCGGCGTCCATGGCGCCCTCGGCCGCCCCGGCGCCGACCACGGTGTGCAACTCGTCCACGAACAGCAGGATCCGCCCCTGGGCGGAGGTGACCTCGCTCAGCACGGCCTTGAGCCGCTCCTCGAACTCCCCGCGGTACTTCGCGCCGGCCACCAGGGAACCCATGTCCAGGGCGAAGATGGTCTTCTCCCGCAGCCCCTCGGGGACATCGCCGCGGACGATACGCTGGGCCAGGCCCTCGACGATGGCGGTCTTGCCGACACCGGGGTCGCCGATCAGGACGGGGTTGTTCTTCGTCTTGCGGCTGAGGATCTGGGTCACCCGGCGGATCTCGGCGTCCCGGCCGATCACCGGGTCCAGCTTGCCCGAGCGGGCCTCCAGGACCAGATCCCGGCCGTACTTCTCCAGCGCCTCATAGGCCACCTCGGGGTCGGCGGAGGTGACCCGCTGGCTGCCGCGCACCTGGGTCAGCGCGCCCAGGAACGCGTCCTTGGTGATGCCGTGCTCCCCCAGCACGCGTCCGGCCGCGGTGGCGGACCCCTCCCCGGTGAGCGCGAGGAGGAGGTGTTCGACCGAGACGTACTCGTCCTTCAGCCGCTTGGCCTCCTGCTCGGCGGCATCCAGCAGCTGGGACAGCCGCTGGGTGACGAAGACCTGCCCGGGGGCGGCGCCGGGGCCGGTGACCTTGGGCTTGCGCGCCAGCTCGGCCTCCAGCATCGAGCCCATCGCCTCCGGGTCGGCGCCCACCTGGGTGACCAGCCGCGGAATCAGACCCTCGGGCTGGTCCAGGAGCGCGAACAGCAGATGCTCGCCGTCGACCTCGGTGTGCCCGAACCGCATCGCGGTCATCTGGGCGTTGTGGAGGGCTTCCTGGGACTTGTGGGTAAGGCGGTTCATGTCCATGGCGGTTGATCACTCCTCGCGCCACTGCGGCGCAGTGCGGCTTCGAGCCGGTCGATACGGTCGAGCAGATCGAGCACCAGACCGATGGAGGCGTAGTTCAGGCACATTCCGGCGTGCAGCCGCTCGATCCGGGCCAGCACCGCCGGAGCGGAAGGAGCGAACACCAGCCGCCCCGCGTGGTCACGCCCGGCATCGACCAGACCCAGGGCGACGAAACGCCGGATCAGGTCGGGATGGAGCCCGGTGCGGTCGGCCACGGTCTCAAGCGAGAGCCTGCGCGCGGGCACCAGCTCGTAGTGGACAGACGTCACGGGCGCGTAGCGGGTATCCGTCCGCGCCGTGGTCGCGTGTGTGCTCATCGCTCACTCCTAGGATCGAAGGAGGAGATACGGCCCAGCTCCTCGAACAGCTCCCGCTCCCGGGCACCGAGGCGGGGCGGCACCATGACGCGGATCTCGGCGTACAGATCGCCGTTCGGGCCGCGGGGGTTGGGCATGCCCTCGCCACGCAGCCGCAGCCGCCGGCCGCTGGAGGAGCCCGGCGGGACCGTCACCTTGGCGGTGCCCCCGGGCGTGGGCACCGGGACGGCCGCGCCGAGCGCGGCCTCCCAGGGAGCCACTGGAAGGTGGACGTGGATGTTCCGGCCGTCCAGCCGGAACCGGGGGTGGGGCTGGATCCGCACGCGTAGGTACAAGTCCCCGGCCGGGGCGTCACCGGTGCCCCGGCCGCCCTGCCCGGCCAGCCGGATGCGCTGCCCGTCCACGACACCCGGCGGGACGTTCACCTCGAAGGTGCGCTGCCCCGCCGGACCGGCCAGCGTGACGCCGCGCCGCCCGCCGCGGTACGCGT
>NZ_JAAAYH010000860.1:0-1355 GCF_018035285.1 Streptomyces sp. MK37H
CTCGCTTCCCTGGTCCGCGTCCCGCCGCCGTCACGGCGTCACGGCGTCACCGTCGTCACGGCGGCACCGTCGTCACCAGGCTTCCGGCTGACGGGCCGCCAGGCGAGCCGGTGTCGGCCAAGCGGGTGCTGGGCGGGTGGGGATGCGTGCTGAGCGCCGTACGGGAGCGTCTCGCCGACCCCACGCATGCGGAGGTGTGGGTGCGTCAGGACCCCGACCGGCGAGCTACGGACGGGCTACGGAAGCGTCAGATGCCGCGTACGTCAGCGGTCCCGCGTACGTCAGCGGTCCCCCATACGTCAGCGGTCCCCCATACGTCAGAGGTCGACGCCCAGTGCACGGGCGTGGCGGTCCGCCGCCAGCTCCGCCGAGACCTCGTCGAGGTACACCTCGCACACCAGCCGGCCGTCCCGGGTCAGATTGTGCTCCAGCTCCCACAGCACGACCTCGTCCCCTCCTACGAGCAGGAAGGCGTGCTCATAGAAGCGGCACCAGGTCGCGTCGGGACCGCCGGAGCGGCGCCGGGGCTTGGGCGCGAGGGCGATGTCATGGGCGAACGCGGTGGCCAGCAGCCGCTCGGTCTTCTCGCCCGGGCGGTCGGGGTTCTCCGCGCGGCGCAGGACGCGACGGGCGTGGTCGGCCGAATTGTCGGCCACATACGCACGGGAGCTCTCCACCGGCTCGGCCGTGTGCAGCAGCTGGTCCGGGAGCCACAGCGGTAACCCGTCGAGCTCCTCCCAGCGGGCGCCGCCGAGCCGCTCATGGACGCGGCGCTCGGCCAGCGTCAGGGCGTCCTCGTCCGCGTAGAGCTCGTACAGCGGGCGGCCGCCCTCGCCCGTGTTGTGCTCCAGTTCCCACAGCAGCAGGCTGCTGCCGTCGGGGAGCAGGAAGACATGCCGGTAGGTGCTGTACCCGAGCTGGCCGCACCGCTCATTGCACTGTCGGCAGGACCGCAGCTCGGACTGGTGCATCAGGGCGCTCCGCGCCTGGGCCAGCACCGCCTCGCCGATCTCGAAGCCGTTCTGCGCACGGGCGAGCAGCCCGTCCATCAGCTCAGCCGGGGTCCCTTCCCCTCGTGAGTGCCCCATGTCTCTCCTCCCGCCTCCCGGCGTTGATTCGCCGCGCCCCCCGGGCGACCTCTTCGCGCACTTAGCGTAGCGGCGTGAACACGCGCCGCGCTGCGGTTCGGCGAAGCTGTCGGTGTGACTGTGCCTCACTCACTCCTGCGTCGTAGAGCCTGGATGTATCACTCGTCCGACCGGTCGAACAAGTCCGGGGGCCGGGGGCAGGCCGACCCGGCCGGTCGCCACGTGGCCATCGGCGCTCCACTGCCCCGTCACCACACCGCCATCGTC
>NZ_JAAAYH010000861.1:0-1348 GCF_018035285.1 Streptomyces sp. MK37H
GATGCGCAGCCAGTCGCCGTCGGCGCGCCGCACCGGGACGGCGTGGCTGCGCAGCTTGTAGGCGTCCTCCCGGAGGAGCGTGTCGAGCACCCGTCCGAGAAGCTCCTCTTCCTCTGTCACACGATCTCCCATCGGTGGGCCGCGAGGAACCGCGCCACCGCCGCGTCGATCCGCCCCTGGTCGGTGCCGGTGGCCCGGAGCACGCCGAGGAAGTCGCGGTTGGTGCGGTGGAGCGGGTGCTCCTCGCCGATCCCGCGCAGCGGCCGGTAGTCCAGCCGTACGCCGTCGCGCTCGGTCACACTGGCCGGAGGGGCGGAGGCGAGCCGCCCGGCGCGGTCGGCCATGACGTACTCCATGCGAACCCTGCCGTCGGTGCGCGCGCCGAGGTCGTCCGGCAGCGGCTCGCCCATGTGTGTACGGAGGATGTACTCGAAAAGGGGGATGCCGAGGAGTTCGGCGAGGACGAGGTCGCACTGGTCGCCTATGGCACGGTAGTTGACCTCGATGAGGCGGGCCCGGTCCCCCTGGACGACGTACTCGGTGTGGCACACGCCGAAGCCGACGCCCAGCGCGCGCAGTTGCGCCAGCACCTGATCGGTGTGCGGCTGCGGCGGCGGTGCGGGCAGCAGGTGCAGCCGCTCCTCGATGAAGTGCGGGGGCGGCGAGAGCTCGGTGCGGAAGGCGCCGAGGACGTGGAGGGTGCGACCGTCGCCGAGGATTTCGAGGGTGCGCAGCTCGCCTTCGAGGAACTCCTCGACGACCAGGGCCGCGCCCGGCCGCCGTTCCCGTATCTCGGCGCAGCGCCGGACGAGTTCGTCCGCGTCGGCGACGAGGACGACGTCCTCACTGGCCACGCCCTCGCGCGGTTTGACCACGCAGGGGTAGGGCGCGTCGAGCCCGGCGAGGGTGGCGGGGTCCTGCCCGGTGGCGAGTTCGGCGGACCAGACGGGGTCGGCGACGTCCGGGCCCGCGGCGGCGAGTGCGCGGCGCAGCTCGGCCTTGTTCTTGGTGCGCAGCGCGGCGCGCCAGTCCTTGCCCGGGAGGCCGAAGTACTGGGCGGCGAGGGCGGCCTGGGCCTGGAGGTGGTCGCTGTTGGTGAAGACGGCGCGGGGGCGGCGGCCGTCGGCGGCGATGCGGCTGATGACCTCGGCGAAGTCCCGTACGTCACAGGGGACGATGTCGAGGGCGGGGAAGGGGTGCGGGGTCACCCCTTCCTCATCCTGCCGAAGGTAGACGCGCTCATGGGCCTCGGGCTGGTCGGTGAGGAGGGTGACCGCCAGGCCGAGCCGGGCCGCCGCGGGGAGGAAGCCCTCGGTGACGGAGTCGGTGGGGTTGAGGGCGAGGAGAT
>NZ_JAAAYH010000862.1:0-1338 GCF_018035285.1 Streptomyces sp. MK37H
TGGGCGCCGAGGTCTCGTTCTTCACCATCGGTGGCGACTCGATCCTCGCCATGAAGCTCATAGCCCGGATCGGCGCCGTCCTCGATACGGAGCTCAACATCGGCGAGCTGTTCGCCGCCCCCACGGTGGCCGGGGTCGCCCGCCTCGTCGCGGCGGCAGGAGGTACGGCCGCCCGGGCCGCGCTGACACCACGGCCGAGGCCGGAGGTGCTGCCGCTCTCGTACGCCCAGCGGCGCATGTGGTTCCTCAACCAGCTCGAGGAGACCAACCCTGGGGCCGGAGCGGTCTACAACCTGCCGCTGGCCCTTCGGCTGACCGGCGAGCTGGATGTCGCCGCGCTGGAAGCCGCCCTCGGCGATGTCGCCGACCGGCACGAGAGCCTGCGCACGGTCTTCCCGGAAACCGATGGCGAGCCGCGCCAGCAGGTGCTGGAGGGCGAGGCGGGCCGACCGCGGCTGGTCGTCGTGGAGACCAGCGGGGAACTCCTCGCGGCCGAGCTCGGGTCGCACGCCGACCGTGGCTTCGATGTGACCGTCGATCTGCCGTGGCGGACACGGCTGTTGAAGACGGGGCCGTCGGAGTATGTGCTGCTGATCGTCGCGCATCACATCGCCGTGGACGGCTGGTCGATGGGCGTGCTCGCGCGGGATCTGGGGGCGGCGTATGCGGCTCGCCGGGCGGGCGGCGCGCCGGGGTGGGAGCCCTTGCCGGTGCAGTACGCGGATTATGCGCTGTGGCAGCGCGAGGTGCTGGGCGACACCGAGGCCCCGGACAGCGTGGTCAGTGGCCAACTCGGCTACTGGCGCGAGGCGCTGGCCGGCGCGCCCCAGGAACTCGCGCTGCCGACCGACCGGCCCCGGCCCGCGGTGTCCTCCTTCCGCGGTGGCGAAGTGCCGATCCAGATCAGCGCGGAGACCCACGCCCGGCTGCTGGACGTGGCCCGCCGTGGTCGCGCCACCATGTTCATGGTGGTGCACGCCGCCCTCTCCGTGCTGCTCAGCCGGGTGGGTGCGGGCGACGACATCACCATGGGTGTGCCGATCGCGGGCCGTGGCGACCCGGCGCTGGACGACCTGGCCGGGTTCTTTGTCAACACCCTGGTCGTCCGGGCCGATCTCAGCGCGGACCCGTCCTTCACGGAGCTGCTGGCCCGGGTGCGGGAGACCGATCTGGCCGCGTACGCGCATCAGGACGTGCCGTTCGAGCGGCTGGTCGAAGACCTGAACCCGTCACGCTCGCTCTCCCACAACCCGCTGTTCCAGGTCCTGCTGGCCCTCCAGAGCGTACCGGCGCCGCAATGGGGCCTGTCGGGGCTGCGGGTCCGGCGGATTCCGGCAG
>NZ_JAAAYH010000863.1:0-1330 GCF_018035285.1 Streptomyces sp. MK37H
GTCGGCTGGGCGTGTGACGATCGAGCCATGACCGCCGCAGTGCCCCCCACGGCCCCCGAGCCACCCCCGCGCAAGCTCTACCGCAGTGCCGAAGGCCGTCTCCTCGGCGGTGTGGCGCGCGGGCTCGCGGGGCATCTCGGGCTGCCGGTCGCCTGGGTGCGGATCGTCTTCATCGCGCTGTTCATGGCGGAGGGGTTCGGCGCGCTCGTCTACGCGCTCTTCTGGTTCATCGTCCCGCTCGGCGTCGGCGGCGTGGAGACGACCGCCGGCCGCCCGCTCACCGCCGTGGGCCCCGACGGCCGCCGCCGGATCCTGGCTCGCAGGCCGGAGCGGGGCCAAATCATCGCGCTCGTCGCCCTCTTCGTCGGCATGGGGATCTTCGTCCAGGGCTTCCAGCTCGGCCGCGCCAACACCTACATCTGGCCACTCCTCCTCATCGGCGCGGGTGTCGCCCTCTTCTGGCGCCAGGCGGACAACGCCCGCCGCGCCCAGTGGGTCGAGCTCAGCCGCAGCAAGCGGGTCCTGCCGCTGGCCCGTGGCGCCGCGGGGATCGTGCTGGTGGCCGCCGGGGTGTCCGGGATCGTCGTCCTCCAGGGCTCGGCCAAGCACCTGGGGGCCGTGCTGCAGGCGGCCCTGGCCGTCCTTGTCGGCATCGCGCTGCTGGTGGGCCCGTATGTGGTGCGGATGACGCAGGACCTCTCCGAGGAACGGCTGATGCGCATCCGCGCGCAGGAGCGGGCGGAGGTCGCGGCCCACGTCCATGACTCCGTGCTGCACACCCTCACCCTGATCCAGCGCAACGCGGAGGACCCCCGCGAGGTGGCCCGCCTCGCCCGCGCCCAGGAGCGGGAGCTGCGCGCGTGGCTCTACCGGCCGGAGGGCACGGGCAAGGACGAGGCCGAGGAGCCGGACACCCTCGCGGAGGCGGTGAAGAAGACGGCGGCGGAGGTCGAGGACCACCACGGCGTCCCGATCGAGGTGGTGGTGGTCGGCGACTGCCCCCTGGACGAGAAACTGGGCGCACAGATACAGGCGGCGCGCGAGGCGATGGTCAACGCGGCCAAGTACGGTGGCGACGGCGGGGCCGTCCAGGTCTTCGCCGAGGTCGAGGGGGCCACGGTGTTCATCTCCGTGCGCGACCGCGGCCCCGGCTTCGACGTGGACGCGGTGCCGGAGGACCGGATGGGCGTACGCGAGTCGATCATCGGCCGGATGCAGCGGAACGGCGGTACGGCGCGGCTGAGATCCGCGCCGGACGGGGGCACGGAAGTGGAGCTGGAGATGGAGAGGGCGGCGACGACATGACCGACGCGACGGGCGGTACGAACGC
>NZ_JAAAYH010000864.1:0-1327 GCF_018035285.1 Streptomyces sp. MK37H
TGAGCTTCCCCCGAGATGCGGGGAGTGGTGACAGCGGGTCAGATGGGTCTCACGAGAGGAGACCAGACGATGCCTGCCCCGAGGAAGTACCCGCTGGAGTTGCGTGACCGCGCGGTCCGCATGTATCGCGCTGCCGAGCCGAAGCCCGTCATCCGCCGTATGGCCGAGGAACTCGGGGTGCATCATGAGGCCCTGCGCAACTGGATCCGGCAGGCCGAGGCCGACGCCGGGGAGCGGGAGGACCTGCTCACCACCGCCGAGCGCGAGGAGCTGGTGGCCTTGCGCAAGGAGAATGCCCAGCTCAAACGGGCGAACGAGGTGCTGCGGACGGCCTCGGCTTTTTTCGCGGCCCAGCTCGACCCGACCCGGCCCAGGTGAGAGCGCTCGTCGACGAGCACCCGCACCTGGGGGTCGAGCCCGTACTCCGGGAACTGAACATCCCCTCCTCCACCTATTACCGCTGGCGACGCGCCGAGAAGGAGCCGTGCGCACGGCGCCGCCAGGACGCCGAACTGACGGGCAGGATCCGTCAGGTCCACCAGGATTCCGGCGGCATCTACGGCTCACCGCGCGTGCACGCCGTCCTCAGGCGTGAGGGCATCCGCGTCGGCAGGAAGCGAGTCGAACGGCTTATGCGCCAGGCCGGCCTGGCCGGGATCAGCCCCCGCACAGCCAAGGGCTTCACCCGCCGTGATCCGGACGCCGATCTCGCTCCTGACCTGGTGCAACGCGACTTCACGGCACCCGCGCCGAACCGGTTGTGGGTCACCGACCTGACCATGATCCCCACCAGGGAGGGCCCGCTGTGGCTGTCGGCCATCCGGGACGCGTTCTCCCGCAGGGTCGTGGCCTGGGAGACCTCCGCCCACGCGGACGCCGACCTGGTCCTGTCATCGCTGGAGTATGCCCTGACCAGCCGCGAGGTCGCCCCCGGCGAGCTCGTTCACCATGCCGACCACGGCACGCAATACACGTCCATCAAGCTCACGACACGCCTGGTCAGAGCAGGGATCCAGGCATCCATGGGCTCGGTCGGCGACTCGTTCGACAACGCCCTGGCGGAGAACCTGTGGATACTGATCAAAGTCGAGTGCATCCGCGGCCGCGTCTTCGCGACCAGGGCCGAGGCGAACCTCGCGCTCTTCGAATACATCGACGGCTTCTATAACCCCCGCCGCATCCAGAAACGGCTCGGTTACCTCAGCCCGATCGAGTTCGAGGAGAAGCACTACGCCGACCAGGCAACAGCCGAACCAGTGAACCTGAAACCACGTCAACCCGCCCTGACCAGCTAATCAGCCACACCCGCACGGCGGGGGAACCTCAC
>NZ_JAAAYH010000865.1:0-1322 GCF_018035285.1 Streptomyces sp. MK37H
CCTAGCCCCCGAACCGCCACGTCACACGCCCCGCACCCGAGACCCACTGGACTACATACCGACTGGTCGGCATCATGAGGCGGGACGAACGGTCCGCCCGTTCCCCGTATACGAGTACGAGAGAGGTTCGATGAACGCAGGCAATCCCCCAGGGCTCGACCTCGAACGGCTCCGCGCCCATCTCGACCGCGAACGCGCGGGGCTGGTGCGCGGGCCGCTGAGGGCCGAGCTGATCGAAGGCGGCCGCTCGAATCTCACCTACACGGTCACCGACGGCACGTCCCGCTGGGTGGTCCGCCGTCCGCCGCTGGGCCATGTGCTCGCCACCGCCCATGACATGGCGCGGGAGCACCGGGTGATCAGCGCCCTGCACCCGACGGCCGTGCCGGTGCCGGAGCCGGTGCTGCTGTGCGAGGACGACTCGGTCATCGGATCGCCCTTCTACGTCATGGAGTTCGTCGAGGGCACCCCGTACCGCACCGCCGAGCAGCTCGCCGGCATCGGCCCGGAGCGCACCCGGGAGGTCGTGCTCTCCCTCGTCGACACGCTCGTGACGCTGCACTCCGTCGACCCGGCCGAGGTCGGGCTCGGTGACTTCGGGCGCCCGGAGGGGTTCCTGGAGCGGCAGCTGCGCCGCTGGGGCAAGCAGCTGACCGCCTCGCGCAGCCGTGAGCTGGCCGGGATCGACGAGCTGCACACCCGGCTCGCCAAGGCGCTCCCGGCCTCCCCCGCGCCCACGGTCGTGCACGGCGACTACCGCCTCGACAACGTCCTGGTGAACGCCGACGACCGGATCACCGCGATCCTCGACTGGGAGATGTCCACGCTCGGCGATCCGCTGACCGACCTCGGGCTGATCGTGATGTACAGCGGTCATCCGAATCTCGCGGACTCCCCCATCTCCTCCACCCAGGGCGCCCCCGGCCACCCCTCCACGGACGAGCTGATCCAGCGCTACGCCGAGGGTTCGGGGCGCGATGTCAGCGGTGTCTCCTGGTACACCGCCTTCGCCTACTTCAAGCTGGCGGTGATCCTCGAGGGCATCCACTACCGCTACACCCTCGGCCAGACCCTCGGCGCGGGCTTCGACCGCATCGGCGACATCGTCCCCGCCTTCATCGACCACGGCCTCACCACCCTCCAGGAGAGCTGATCCCGTCATGGACTTCGCATTCGACGCCCGGACCGAAGAGCTCCGCGCCAAACTGCTCGCCTTCATGGACGAGCACGTCCATCCCGCGGAGGCGGTCGCCGAGCGGCAGCGGGCCGCCCTCGACTCCCCCTGGCTGACCCCGCCGATCGTCGAGGAGCTCAAGGCCGAG
>NZ_JAAAYH010000866.1:0-1309 GCF_018035285.1 Streptomyces sp. MK37H
GGTGATGCCCTTGGGGTCGCCGATGCGCGGGCCGTAGTTCGCCCGGCCCATGTTCTCGACCAGGACGTCCAGCCGGGCCCCGTACTCCGGGCTCCGCACATGCAGCGTGTCCTCGTGGCGCTCGCGCTCCAGGACGCCCGCCGGGGCGCCGTTGACGAAGACCTGCGCCCGGTCGCCCACCCCGCCCGTGAAGTGCAGGACGCGGTCGCCGAGCGCGGGCAGCTCCGTGCCGTAGAGGACGAAGCCGTACGCCTGGCCCAGCCGCTCCATGGTGGGCGGGTCGGTGAACTGCTCGCCGGGCGACAGGAATTCGGCGCAGACAAGGGCGTTGGCCGAGTCCGTGAGCCGTATGTCGGTCGGGGGCAGCTTGGGCGAGGGCTCCGGGACCGGCTCGTCGGGGACGGCGGCGTGGCGGGCGATGACATCGCGGAACGCGGCGTACTTGGGGCCCGGGTCGCCGCATTCGGTGAGCACCGCGTCGTAGTCGTAGGAGGTGACGGCGGGGGTGTAGGCGTGGTCGTGGTTGGCGCCGGCCGTGAAACCGAAGTTGGTGCCGCCGTGGAACATGTAGATGTTCACCGACGCGCCCGCCGACAGCAGCGCGTCCAGATCCGTGGCCGCGTCGTCCGCCGCCCGTACGTGGTGCGGCTCGCCCCAGTGGTCGAACCAGCCGATCCAGAACTCCGCGCACATCAGCGGTCCGCTCTCCTGGTGGGCGCGCAACACCTCCAGCGAGTCGCCGATCCGGCCGCCGAAGGTGCCGGTGGACAGCACCCCGGGCAGGCTCCCGGCCGCCAGCTTCGACTTGTCCGCCTGGTCGCAGGTGAACAGCAGCTCCTCGACGCCACGGGTGCGCAGCGCGTCGGCCAGATACGCGAGATAGGCGGTGTCGTCGCCGTACGCCCCGTACTCGTTCTCCACCTGGACCGCGATCACCGGGCCGCCGCGCGCCGCCATATGGGGAGCGAGGGGCGGCAGCAGCAGATCGAGGTACGCGTCCACGGCGGCGGTGAAGCGGGGGTCGCGGCTGCGCGGGCGCAAGCCCGGCTGGGCGGTCAGCCAGGACGGCAGCCCGCCGCCCTCCCACTCGGCGCAGATGTAGGGCCCGGGGCGGAGCAGTACGCGCAGCCCCTCGGCGTGGGCCAGCTCCAGGAAGCGGGGGAGGTCGAGCAGGCCGTCGAGGTCCAGGGTGCCGGGGGCGGGCTGGTGGAGGTTCCACGGGACGTAGGTCTCCACGGTGTTGAGCCCCAGCAGCCGCGCCTTGCGCAGCCGGTCGGCCCACTGGTCGGGGTGGGTGCGGAAGTAGTGG
>NZ_JAAAYH010000867.1:0-1304 GCF_018035285.1 Streptomyces sp. MK37H
CCGCGGGGCGCGCCGTGACCGCCTCCACCCCCACGGTTCGCGCCCGCGCGCCCGGGATCTCCGTCCACTCCCCGGCCCCGGGGGCTCGTGAGCCCCGAGAGCCGCCTCGAGAGCCCGCTGAGGCGCGGCCCTTCCTCCCCCGCAGCCGCCCCCATGGCGTTCCGCACGCCCACTCCGCGTCCCTCAGCCAGGCGCGCTCGGCCGCCTTCCCGGCCGCGCCCGCGCCCGCCGCCTCGGCCAGCCGGTCCTCGAACTCCGCCCGCGCCCGCTCGGTGAGCCCGACCGGCCCGCTGTCCGCCACATACTGCGGCCGCAGCCGCGTCATCGTGCCGGCCACGTCCGCCGACAGCCGGCGCTCGGCCGCCCCGCACTCGGCCGTGAGCCGCGCGAGCATCTCCCGCAGCTCCCCGACGCCCTCGCCGGTCAGCGCGGACAGCGCGAGCACGGCGGCCCCCGGCTCCCCGTGCTCCCCGAGCGCGAGCCCGTCCTCGTCCAGCAGCCGCCGCAGATCGTCCAGCACCTGGTCCGCGGCCTCGCCCGGGAGCCGGTCCACCTGATTGAGCACGACGAACGTCACCTCGGCGTATCCGGCGAGCGGCCGCAGATAGCGCTCATGGAGGACCGCATCCGCGTACTTCTCGGGGTCCACCACCCACACCACCGCGTCCACGAGACCCAGCAGCCGGTCCACCCGCTCCCGGTGGCCCGGGGCGGCCGAGTCGTGGTCGGGCAGGTCGAGCAGGACCAGGCCGCGCAGCGCGGGGTCATACGGAT
Source organism: Streptomyces sp. MK37H (assembly GCF_018035285.1). NCBI lineage: Bacteria > Bacillati > Actinomycetota > Actinomycetes > Kitasatosporales > Streptomycetaceae > Streptomyces > Streptomyces sp. MK37H. The sequence goes on from NZ_JAAAYH010000867.1 coordinate 775, forward strand.
AGCCCGGGTTGCGCCGGTCCACCGCCGGGATGCCGAGGCGGTCCAGCAGGCCGTCGGCGTGGTCGGTCCACGCGCAGGCGAGGGGCGTGGCGGTGGTCGGGCGGCGGATGCCGGTCTCGGAGAGGGGGGCTCCGGCGAGGGCGTTGAACAGTGTCGACTTACCGCTTCCGGTTGCCCCGGCGACGGCGACCACGGTGTGCCCATAAGGATGCCGTCCCCGCGCGTCCGCCTCGTCGAGCACCCGCGCGGCCCCGGCGAGCGTGCGCCCGTCGAGCCGGGACCGGGACAGCCCGACGAGCTGGCGCAGGGCCTCCAGACGGGGCCGCAGGGTGCCCGTGGCGAAGCTGCGGACGCCGGCCTGGTACACGGCGTACGGAGGGCCGCCGAAGGACCGCCGGCCGGGCTCCTCCCCCGGGAAGTAGCCCGCCGCGGCGCCGGGGATGTCCGGTGCGGCCTCCTCCGCCGCCCCCTGGTCCATCGCACGGGCCGGGCGGCCCGCGGCACGTCCGGCGACCCGGCGGTGCGCGCGC
>NZ_JAAAYH010000868.1:0-1297 GCF_018035285.1 Streptomyces sp. MK37H
GCGTAGCGGGCGTTCGTACGGTGGACGAACCGGCGCCAGGAGAGCACCAGACCCTGCCGGGTGATGGGCAGCCCGGCGGCCACGGTCACGCCGTTGTCATGGGTGTGGTGCACCGTCAGCAGCAGCGCGTCCGGCACCGACCCCTCCAGCTCGGCGCAGAGTTCCTGACGCACCCGTAGCCAGCGGCGCAGCACCAGCACGGTGCCGCGGTCCAGGCCGTGCCGGCGTGGAACGCGGTGTTTGCCGTGCTCGATGGTCACCCATCCGGAGTCCAGGTCCAGCGCCGACAAGGTGCAGCGCAGCAGCCCGCCGTACCGGGCGCCGCTGGCCCGCGCCAGGCCCACCACCACGGCGAGCCGTACGGTCTCCGGCTTCGCGCCGTCCTCCATCGCCTCCACCGACAGCCGGCGCCAGATCCACTCCGCCTCCGCCGTCGTGACCACCGGCCGCGGATAGCGGTCCGGTGCCGTCTCCTTCGCCGTCCGCGCTGCCACCGCTACCCCCTGAAAGCTTCCCGACCGAGCCGCTTGGCACACTATTTATTCCCTCGATGTCCGCGTCAAGGGATGCGCGGCGGTACGGTCGTCCGTGTGCGCCTTCTGTTGATGTCCGACACCCATCTGCCCCGGCGCGCCAAGGCGCTTCCCGGGGAGCTGCTGGAGCGGCTGCCGGACGCCGATGTGGTGGTCCACGCGGGCGACTGGGTCGACCTCGCCACCCTCGATCTGCTCGAGGAGCGCTCGCGAAGGCTGATCGGGGTGTACGGCAACAACGACGGGCCCGAGCTGCGGGCGCGGCTGCCCGAAGTGGCCCAGGCCGAGCTGGCGGGGGTGCGGCTGGGCGTGGTCCACGAGACCGGCCAGTCGAAGGGGCGGGAGCGGCGCTGCGCCGAGCGGTTCCCCGACCTCGATGTGCTGGTGTTCGGCCACAGCCACATCCCTTGGGACACCACGGCCGAGGGGCGGCTGCGGCTGCTCAACCCCGGCTCCCCCACCGACCGGCGCCGGCAGCCGTACTGTACGTATATGACGGCCGCGATCGAGGCCGGGCGGCTGACCGCCGTGGAGCTGCACCGGCTGCCGCCCCGCCACTGACCGATCGCCGTTCCCCAGGCGTATCGCCGTTCCCCGGGCGAGCTGGCCGCGTCTGCGCCCGTTTCCTTCCGAACTCGCTCGTCTCACTCTTCAGCCCCGGTATCCGACCTGTCCTTTTGGGGTGCCGAGGAGTGAGTGATGACGGCGGCAAGTGGTGGATCCGCATGGCGATGGGCGCTCGCGGCGGTGGCCGCGACCGTGTT
>NZ_JAAAYH010000869.1:0-1294 GCF_018035285.1 Streptomyces sp. MK37H
TATGCGGTCCAGGGCGCCGCCCCGGAGGCCCCGCCCCCGGCACCCACCACACAACCGACCGCGCACCCCAGCAACCACCACGTACCCGCACCCAGCGGACCAGCGCACCCGCACCCAGCGGAACTCTCAGGCCAGCACGTCCCGCCACGTGTCCGTCAGCGCCGTTGACACGTCGTACGCCGCGATGGGCGCGCCGTGCGGGGCCGTGGTGCGGCGGGCGGCCAGGCCATGGAGGTAGGCGCCCACCGAGGCCGCGTCGAGGGCGGGGAGGCCCGTGGCGAGCAGGGAGCCGATCAGGCCGGACAGCACATCGCCGCTGCCCGCCGTGGCCAGCCAGCCGACGCCGGTGGGGTTCACGCGCACCGGCTGGTGCTCGGCCGCGATCAGCGTGGTCGACCCCTTCAGCAGTACGGTCGCGCCGTAGCGCTCGGACAGCGCCCTTACGGCGGCCAGCCGGCCCGCCTCGACCTCCTCGCGGCTCACGCCGAGCAGCGCCGCCGCCTCGCCCGCATGTGGCGTAAGGACCGTGGCCGCCTCGCGTTTGCGCAGGTCACTCCCGGCGGGCAGCAGGTGGAGCCCGTCGGCGTCGACCAGGACCGGGACATCGGAGGCGAGGACGTCCTCCAGGGAGTGCCTCGCCGCCGCGCCGTCGCCGAGGCCGGGGCCGACGACCCACGACTGGACCCGGCCCGCCTTGGCCGGGGGCCCGGAGTGGACGAGGGTCTCGGGGAAGCGCGCGATGACGGTGTCGGCGGCGGGGCCGACGTAGCGCACCGCGCCCGCACCGCCCCGCAGCGCGCCCGAGACGGCCAGTACGGCCGCGCCCGGGTAGCGGGCCGAGCCCGCGACGACGCCCACGACACCCCGCCGGTACTTGTCGCTCTCCGCCGAGGGCCGGGGCAGCAGCGCCGCCACGTCCTCGTGCTGCAGCGCCTCCACGTCGGGGTCGGCCGGGAGGTGGGCGTCCAGCCCGATGTCGACCAGCCGCAGGGCGCCCGCGTGGGTGCGGGCGGGGTCGATGAGCAGCCCCGGCTTGTACGCGCCGAAGGTGATCGTGGCGTCCGCGCGCACGGCGGAGCCGCGCACCTCGCCCGTGTCGGCGTCGACCCCGCTGGGCAGGTCCACGGCGACGACGATCCCGCGCACCGCCCGGACCAGCCGCTCCGCGTCGGGCCGCAGCCCGCCCTTGCCGCCGATGCCGACGATGCCGTCGACGACGAGGTCGGCGCGCGCGACGGCCGCCTCGGCACCGCCGTCCGTCACCTCGCCGCCGACGCCCGACACCTCGCGGTCC
>NZ_JAAAYH010000087.1:0-25280 GCF_018035285.1 Streptomyces sp. MK37H
CTGGCTCCGGGACTGGAGCGAGGCCAGATAGGCGTTGTACGCCGCGAGCTCCTGGTCGCCGTCCCGGTCCGCGGTGCGGTCGATACGCCGCGCCTGGCGCTGCTCGGACTTGTACCACTGGTAGACCAGCGCCACCAGCACGATCACCGACGGGATCTCGCTGAAGGCCCAGGCGATACCGCCCGCCCAGGTCTGGTCCGAGAGCGCGTCGATGCCCAGCGAGGCGGGCGGGTGCTTGTACGCGCCGACCATGGGCTCGGACGCCATCATCAGCGCGATGCCGAAGAACGCGTGGAACGGCATGCCCGCGAACAGCTCCAGCATCCGCATCACATAGCCGGGCCGGTGCGGGCCCGGGTCCACGCCCATGATCGGCCAGAAGAAGACCAGGCCCACCGCGAGGAAGTGGACCATCATCGCGATATGCCCGGCCTTGCTCTCCATCAGGAAGTCGAAGAGCGGGGTGAAGTACAGCGCGTACAGGCTCGCGATGAACAGCGGGATGGTGAACGCCGGGTGGGTGATGATCCGCATATAGCGGCTGTGCAACAGCGCGACCAGCAGCTCCCGGGGCCCCTTGCGGCCGCGCCCGGCCGCCGGGAGGGCCCGCAGGGTCAGCGTGACCGGCGCGCCCAGCAGCAGCAGGATCGGCGAGACCATGCTGATGATCATGTGCTGCACCATATGGACGCTGAACATGACCATGCCGTAGTCGTTCAGCTTGGTGCACATCGCGAGCGCGATCGTCAGCACCCCGAGCACGAAGGAGACCAGGCGCCCCACCGGCCAGGCGTCGCCACGCCGCCGCAGCCGCGCGACGCCCCATCCGTAAAGACCGAGCGCCAGCACACAGCCGACCAGGAAGAACGGATCGCCGCCGAACTCCAGCCCGCGCGACAGCGTGAACGGCGGCAGATCCATCATCATGCCGTGCCCGCCGTGATCCATCAGCAAGATCTCCTCCCGGTGCGCACCAAATGTGCTCGCACCAGCCTAGAACCGCTCAGATCACAGCACGCACTCGGCCTCGGCGTACCGCTCGGCGGGGACCGTCTTCAGCCGCTCCACGGCCGCCGCGAGCGGCACCAGGGTGATGTCCGTGCCGCGCAGCGCCGTGATCGTGCCGAATTCGCCGCGGTGGGCCGCCTCGACCGCGTGCCAGCCGAAGCGGGTGGCCAGCACCCTGTCGTACGCCGTCGGGGTGCCACCGCGCTGCACATGGCCCAGGATGACCGCCCGGGCCTCCTTGCCGAGCCGCCGCTCGAGCTCCACGGAGAGGTGGCGGGCGATGCCCGCGAAGCGCTCGTGGCCGTAGACGTCCTTGCCGCCGGCCTCGTAGTCCATCGTGCCCTCGCGCGGCTTGGCGCCCTCCGCCACCACCACGATCGCGAACTTCTTGCCCGCCTCGAACCGCGCCCCGACGGTCCTGGTCAGCTCCGCGATGTCGAACGGGCGCTCCGGGACGACGATGGCGTGGGCGCCCGCGGCCATGCCCGAGTGCAGTGCGATCCAGCCGGTGTGCCGCCCCATGACCTCGACGATCAGCACCCGCTGATGGGACTCCGCGGTGGTCTTGAGCCGGTCCAGCGCCTCGGTGGCGACCCCGACCGCGGTGTCGAAGCCGAAGGTCACATCGGTCGAGGCGATGTCGTTGTCGATGGTCTTCGGCACGCCGACGATCGGCAGCCCGGCGTCCGAGAGCAGCCGGGCGGCCTTCAGCGTGCCCTCCCCGCCGATGGGGATGACCGCGTCCAGGCCGAGCTCCGCCACATGCCCCTTGGCCCGCTCCACGCCGTCCCGCAGATGCTCGGGGCGCACCCGGGTGGAGCCGAGGATGGTGCCGCCGAGGGCCAGGATGCCGCTCACGGCGTCCAGGTCCAGCTTGCGGTAGTCGCACTCCAGCAGGCCCTTCCAGCCGTCCTGGAAGCCGATCACCTCATCGCCGTGGTCGACGGTGGCGCGGTGGACGACTGACCTGATGACCGCGTTCAGGCCGGGGCAGTCGCCGCCGGACGTGAGCACACCAATGCGCATGGCACGCATACCTCTGTCTGAGATGGGGGCCGACGGCCGGACCGCGTCGTCCGGCGGGACCCCGCCACCCTACAAGCGGGCGGGCGGCGGGGGCGCGGCCTGTGGCCTGATGTCCGCCATGCGGTCACCCTGTGCTCGAACGGCGTCTGAGCTGCGCTCGAGCGAGCGGGAGGCGGCTCAGGCGGGCTGGGTCGCCGCCGCGATCCGCTCGTTGCGCAGCGCCTCGTACCACTGGTCGTTGACCGGCGGCAGCGCGTTCACATCGAGGGCCAGCTTCAGCAGGTGGTCCGCGATGTGCGGGTTGCGGGCCATCACCGGGCCGTGCATGTACGTCCCGAAGACGGTGTCGCTGTAGGCGCCCTCGAAGCCGTCCCCGGTCCCGTTTCCGTTGCCGAACCGGACCCGGGCGAAGGGCCGGGCGGTCGGGCCCAGGTGGGTGACGCCCTGGTGGTTCTCGAAGCCGGTCAGCGGGGGCAGCGCCAGCCGCTCGTCGATGTCGGCCAGCACGTCCCCGACGCACCGGGCGCCCTCGCCGCGGGTGCTGACCACGTCCAGCAGCCCCAGGCCCTGCTGGCGCTGGCCGAGGTCGTTGACGAACTCATGGCCGAGGATCTGGTACCCGGCGCACACCGAGAAGACGATCGCCCCGTTGGCCACCGCCCGGCTCAGCCCGCCGTCCCGCATCAGCCGCTCGGCGGCCAGCCGCTGCGGGCGGTCCTCGCCGCCGCCGATCAGATAGACGTCCCCGGAGGTGGGGATCTGCTGGTCGGAGCGGACGTCCAGGCGGGAGACCTCCAGCCCGCGCTGCCGCGCCCGGCGCTCCACCACCAGGACGTTGCCCTGGTCGCCGTACGTGCTCAGCAGGTCGGGGTAGACCCACACCAGACGCAGGCCGTTCTGGCTCGTGCTACGCATCTTCGTGCCTCTCGTACGGGGGTCAGTTGCCGACCCGGCGGCGCAGGTCCTGGAACGCGGTGTAGTTGGCGATCACCTCGATGCGGCCGGGCGGGGAGATCCGCACCGCCTCGTCCACATCCGCGCAGACCCGGAAGTCCAGCCCGGCGACCTCCAGGCGCACCGCGAGGTCCAGCTTGCGGTCGCCGATCAGGCAGATCGGGTGCCCGGCCAGCCGGGTGTAGTCCACGTCCCACAGCCAGGAGGTGTCGGTGCCGTCGGCGCCGCGCGCGTTCACCGAGAGGATCACCGGGGTGGGCGGCGGGTCGATCAGCGAGAAGGTCTCCAGCCAGCCGGCCGGGTTCTTCGCCAGCAGCAGCCGCAGCTGACGCTCCTGGAAGGTGACCACGTCATACCGGCCGGCCACGGCCTGGACCTGGTACATCCGCTCCAGCGCGACCTGCGGGGGCACCCCGAAGGTGGCGGCGACGGCGGCCGAGGTGGCCGCGTTGGCCTTGTTGGCGCGGCCGGGGAGCTGGAGCTGGATGGGCCAGGCGGCGCCGTGCGGGTCCAGGACGTAGTCGCCGTTCAGCGCCCAGCTGGGGACCGGGCGGCGGAAACCGCACTCCGCGCAGACCCAGTCGTCGCCCGGGCGCTGCAGCACACCGCCGCAGGACGGGCAGGACCAGGCGTCGTCCTTCCACTCCTGCCCGGCCGCGACCCACACCACATTGGGGCTGGAGGAGGCGGCCCATACGATCAGCGGGTCGTCGGCGTTGGCGATCACGACCGCCTTGGAGCCGGTCAGGCCCTCGCGCCACTTCTCGGCGAGCATCCGGGTCTCGGCCGCGCGGTCGAGCTGGTCACGGGAGAGGTTGAGGAGCGCGATGGCCTTGGGCTCGGTGTCGCGCGCCACACCGGCGAGGTACTTCTCGTCGACCTCGATGACGCCGTAGCGGGCATCGGAGCCGCCCGCCAGGGCCGAGGTGATACCGGCCGGCATATTGGCGCCCAGCGCGTTGGAGACGACCGGGCCGGCCGCGCGCAGCGCCTCGGCGATGAGCCTGGTGGTCGTGGTCTTGCCGTTGGTCGCCGACACCAGGATGACGTCCAGGTGCTGCGCCAGCCTGCCCAGCAGATCGGGGTCGAGCCGCAGGGCCACCTTGCCGCCGATCACCGATCCACTGCCGCGGCCCGCGGCCCGCGACACCGCCGCCGCGGCCTTGCCCGCCGTCACGGCCAGCTTGGCCCGCGGTGACAGCGGCTCCGAGTTGCCTGCCATCGTCTTCTCGATCCTCCTCGCATACCGGCGCTGCTCCTGCCCCCCGAGGCGCCGGTGGTATGCCCCCTCCGCGCCGCGTCGCCGGCCGGGAGGCCACGGTCGGAGAGCAGCCTATCGAGATCCGGCGGCTGTCCCGAATTCCGGCCGCGCGCGCTGGGCCCACCTCACCGGCGCCGTAAGCTTGGCTGCCATGCGACATGGCGTGATCCCGGGCAGCCGCGGAGCGGTGCGGCCCCTGCGGTTCCTCGGCGATCCGGCGCTGCGCGCGCCGTGCGAGGAGGTCACCGCGTTCGACGCCGAGCTGGCCCTGCTGATCGAGGACATGTACGCCACGATGTACGCGGCCCACGGGGTGGGCCTCGCGGCCAATCAGATCGGCGTGGGGCGGCGGGTCTTCGTCTTCGACTGCCCGGACGACGAGGACCACCGCCATCTGGGGCATGTCGTCAACCCCCGGCCGGTCGCGGCCGACGGGGTGACGGTGCGCGGGCCGGAGGGCTGTCTGTCGCTGCCGGGCGTCGAGGCGGGCACCCCGCGCTACGACCATGTGGTGATCGAGGGCGTGACGATGACCGGGGAGCCGGTGCGGATCGAGGGCACGGGCTTCTTCGCGCGCTGTCTTCAGCATGAGTGCGACCATCTGGACGGCGGGTTGTTCATCGACCGGCTCACCGGGCTGCGGCGGCGCGGGGCGCTGCGCGCGATCCGCCGCGCCCCCTGGGCGCCGACCGGTGGCGCCGAGGCCGTGGAGGCGTAGGGGCCTACGGCGTGCCCGGCGGGCCACGGGGCGCCGCCGCTCCTTCCCGCGGTATCGCTATGCGGCTCCGCCGCGTGGCAAGGCTCCCCCTGGACCCGGGGTCTGGGGCGGAGCCCCCCACGCGGCGGAGCCGCATGTCGTCAGGTGTCGGGAAGGGGCGGGGAGGGGAGCAGCCCCCCGTAGGCGTCACGATCCGCCGCACACCCCCCACGGGCGCGGGGCCCGTTCGAGCCGGGGCACCAGCGGGCTGCCGGCGGGCCGCGAGCCGATGCCGGGGAGCTGCCGGGGCCTCAGAAGCCCGGTGCCCCGACCCGGTCGTCCGCCAGCGACAGCCGGCCCCACAGCAGATCGGTGAGATGGTGCACCAACTGGCCGCGTGCGCAGGGGCGGTCGCGCAGCCACCAGTCACCGGCCGCGTGCATCATGCCGACGATTCCATGGCCCCAGACCCGGGCCACCTCGTCGCCGCCGGGGCCCAGTTCCACCCGCTCGGCGATCACCGTGGCCAGCTCCTCGCCGAGCCGGCGCAGCAGCGGGGCGGAGTGGTGGCCGACGTCGAAGCTCTGCTCCGGCTCCTGCTGGCCGTGGTCGGCCGGGTGCATCAGGAAGCGGTACACCTGGGGCCGGGTCTCGATCGCGGCCAGATAGGTGTCCAGCGTGGCCTCCACGCGCTGCCGGCGGTCGTCGGCGGGCGCGTCCAGGGCCGCGCGCAGCGAGGCGAGCAGGGCGTCGGTGTGGCGCTTGGCGAGCGCGCGGTAAAGTCCGCCCTTGTCGCCGAAGTGGCGGTACAGAATGGGCTTGGTGATGCCCGCTTCGGCGGCGATGGCGTTCATCGAGGCCTCTGGCCCGTCGCGCAGCACCACCCGGTCCGCGGCCTCCAGCAGCTCCTTGCGCCTCTGCTGGGCCGTCTGCCGCTGGTCGTCCCGCTGGCTGGTCCCGGTCCGCATGCGTTGCCTCCCCGCCCCCGATGTCGTACTCGCGCCTTACGCACCTCGCGCTTCCCGGCGCGATCGCGCTCCGCGCTGAAGCGCAACGTAACACCCGAGGGCGCCGCGGGGCTCGCGTGCCCGGGGGAGTTGACATCGCCTACTGGGCGGTAACAGACTGCTGTTACCGCAGGTAACAAGCACGTGGAGGGGTCATGGCGGAGTTCTCGTTCGAGCTCGACGACGATCAGAAGGCGGTGCGCGACTGGATCCACGGCTTCGCCGCGGACGTCATGCGCCCGGCCGCCGCCGAATGGGACGAGCGCGAGGAGACCCCCTGGCCGATTATCCAGGAGGCCGCCAAGATCGGCCTGTACTCCCTGGACTTCTACGCCCAGCAGTACTTCGACCCCACCGGCCTCGGCATCCCCATGACCATGGAGGAGCTGTTCTGGGGCGACGCGGGCATCGCCCTGTCCATCGTCGGCACCGGCCTCGCCGCCGTCGGCGTCCTCGCCAACGGCACCGAGGAGCAGATCGGCACCTGGATCCCGCAGATGTACGGCGACGCCGACGATGTGAAGGTCGCCGCCTTCTGCTCCTCCGAGCCCGACGCGGGCTCCGACGTCGGCTCGATGCGCACCCGCGCCGTCTACGACGAGGCCAAGGACGAATGGGTACTGAACGGCACCAAGACCTGGGCCACCAACGGCGGTATCGCAGGCGTCCATGTGGTGGTCGCGGTCGTCGACCCCGACCTCGGCTCCAAGGGCCACGCCTCGTTCATCATCCCGCCGGGCACCCCCGGGCTGTCCCAGGGCCAGAAGTTCAAGAAGCACGGCATCCGCGCCTCGCACACCGCCGAAGTGGTCCTCGACCAGGTGCGGGTGCCCGGCAGCTGCCTGCTCGGGGGCAAGGAGAAGCTGGACGAACGCCTCGCGCGCGCCCGGGAGCGGGCCAAGTCGGGCGGGGAGCGGCTGAAGAACGCCGCCATGGCCACCTTCGAGGCGTCCCGCCCGGCCGTCGGCGCCATGGCGGTCGGCACCGCCCGCGCCGCGTACGAGGTCGCGCTCGACTACGCCAAGACCCGGCAGCAGTTCGGCCGCCCCATCATCGACAACCAGGGCGTCGCCTTCCAGCTCGCCGACATGCGCACCCGGATCGACGCCGCGCGGCTGATGGTGTGGCGCGCGTCCTGGATGGCCGTGAGCGGCCGGCCCTTCGAGTCGGCCGAGGGCTCCATGTCCAAGCTGTTCGCCAGTGAGACCGCCAAGCAGGTCACCGCCCAGGCGGTGCAGATCCTCGGCGGCAACGGCTTCACCCGCGAGTACCCGGTCGAGCGGATGCACCGCGACGCCGCGATCTACACCATCTTCGAGGGCACCAGCGAGATCCAGCGCCTGGTCATCGCCCGCACCCTCTCCGGCGTCCAGATCCGCTAAGCGCTCCGCTGGAAGTGTCGCGATGCGTCGTCGGCCGACTGCGGCGCCGTCGTAGCTGGTCGCGCCCACGCGGCGGAGCCGCACATCGACACAGCCCCGCGCCCCTTCGGGGCGCTGCCCGAACCGTAGCGGACTTCCTCTGACCTGATGAGGAGCGGCGGGCGCGTCAGACGGGGCCGACCCCCGCGCCGAAGCGGCGCTTCCGGGAGGCAAACGCGGCCAGCAGCGCGCGGAGCTCCTCACTGGTGAAGTCGGGCCACAGGGTGTCCACGAAGAAGAGCTCCGCGTAGGCCGCCCGCCAGAGCATGAAGTTGGAGATGCGCTGCTCCCCGGAGGTGCGCACCAGCATGTCGATGTCCGGCAGATCGGCGTGCGGCAGATGGCGGGTGAACAGCGCCTCGTCGATGAGCCCGGGGTCCAGCGCGCCGTCCGCCGAGGCGCGGGCCAGCGAGATGGCGGCGCGGGCGATCTCCTCCCGGCCGCCGTGGTTGAAGCAGAAGGCCAGCGACATGGCGCGGTTGTCGCGGGTGTCGTCCTCCGCGCGGCGCAGCGCGGCCAGCGTGGCCCGGGGGAGCCGGGCCTCCGAGCCCAGCCAGCGCAGCCGCACCCCCCGCTCGCCGTAGCCGCGGAAGACATCCGCCAGCTGGGCGGTGAGCCGCATCAGGGCGGCCACCTCGGCGCGCGGCCGGTTCCAGTTCTCGGTGGAGAAGAAGAACAGCGACAGATGTTCGATGCCCTCCTCCAGGGCCGTGTCCACCACCCGCGGCAGCGCGAGCACCCCCGCCTGATGGCCGCGGGTGCGGGAGAGGCCGCGCAGGGCGGCCCAGCGGCCGTTGCCGTCCATGATGATGGCCAGATGCCGCGGCCGCCCCGGCGGCTCGTCCCGGGGGCCGCGGGGCTGCCGTACGACGGCGGGGGCACCGGCGACCGACGCCCGCAGCAGCCGCTTGACGGAGGGCACTCTCCAGGCTCCGACCTCGAACACCCGCGCGTCCCTCCGCCTCGCTTCCCGGCGCCGTGTCTGACGACGCGACGGGGGCGGGGGTTACCTCCCCGGTGGCCGAACCATTCGTTTGGTCGTCACCGCCGTCACGGCTTGCGCGCCACGCCCCCGTGGACATCGGTGGTCTCGATGTCCGTCTCGGAGGGGGCCGGGCGCCACAGCGGACACGACACGATACCGGGCTCGATCAGCTCCAGGCCCTCGTAGAAGCGGCTGATCTGCTCGACGCTGCGCAGCACGTACGGCACGGCGCCGGTGTCGTCGTAGCCCTGCTGTGCCTGCTTGAGCGCGTGGTCGGTGTCGGTGCTGTCGTAGTGCACGAAGTAGCTGCCGGACGGTAAGGCGGTCTGGAGCCGCCGCACGATCGACACCGACTCGTCGTAGTTCTGGATGTGGCCGAGGATGCCCATCAGCATCAGGGCGATGGGCCGGTCGAAGTCGAGCGTCTTCGACGCGGCCTCCAGGATCCGCTCGGGCTCGTGCAGATCGGCGTCGATGTAGTCGGTCACCCCCTCGCGGGTGCTGGTGAGCAGCGCCTGGGCGTGCCGGAGCACCAGGGGGTCGTTGTCCACATAGACGATGCGGGCCTCGGGCGCCACCCGCTGGGCCACCTGGTGGGTGTTGTCGTAGGTGGGCAGCCCGGTGCCGATGTCCAGGAACTGCCGGATCCCGCACTCGCCCGCCACATGGGTGACGGTGCGGATGAGGTACGCGCGCGAGGCGCGGGCCATGGTCTCGATGTTCGGGGCGACCTCCCGGTACTCGTCACCGGCGATCCGGTCGACCTCGTAGTTGTCCTTGCCGCCCATCCAGTAGTTCCAGATCCGGGCCGAATGCGGCACCGTGGTGTCGATCTTGGTCAGAGCCTGCTGGTCGGGGGTGGACGAGCCGTCTGTCATAGCGCCAGTCTCCTGCCGTGCGGATGCGATTCGCGGGGCACCAACTTAGGGCCGGTGCCGGGGAGTTCAACTCTGCTCGGCGAACGGCACGGGGGAACGGATGCGCGGGAAGGGCCGGGCGAACGAGGCCACCGGGGGCTCCGGCGCCGCCTCTCCGTGGCCCGGATCCGGGTCCGGGCCGCCGCCGGAGGCCGGCCGCTCCTCGACGGTGAGGACCGGGGCGTGCTCGGCGAGGGTGGAAAAGGCGTGGTCATAGCCGGTGACCGCGGCGTCGATCTCCGCCAGGGCCGCCGCCGAGACGCCGCGCGCGGCCAGCCGGTCCTCCAGCACATGCACCGGGGCGGTCACATGGACGAAGGCGCCGTGGCGCTCGGCCACCGCCTCGGCGAAGTCGAACGCCTGAATCCACGTCACCCGGGAGTGGCCACGGCGCAGCGGCCCGTAGACGAGCTCGCCGACCAGCCCGGCGTCGACGGCGAGCGCACCGTCGTGCTGGAGGAGTTCGCGGTACGGCCGGACCGGGTCGACATGGGGGAGGTCGCGGGAGGCGCGGGTGACGGTGTAGCCGTGCCGGCGGGCGAGACCGGTCAGCAGCGCGTCCCTGCCGACTCCGTCGCAGCCCTCGACGATCAGGGTGCGGTGCTGTGTCACCGCGTGGTCGAGGTTCATTACGGCATCCTGTCGGTCCCATGGGCTCTGCACGTCTGCAAGGGGGACGACACCGCCGCCCGCCACGGCGTCTTCAGTGTGCGTGGCGGGACGGCGGGGACGGGAGTGCGGTGCGGGGTTGTGCGGTTGTGCGGGCGTAGTGGTTTTCGGGGAGTTCCGGGGAGCCGATGGTGGGTGGCCGCCCTAGGCGATGAGGAAGTCCGCTTCGCCGGCCTTCGCCGCCTCCAGGAAGGACGCCACCTCCGAGCGCGTGTAGATCAGCGCGGGCCCGGCCGGGTCGGTGGACTGGCGCAGCGCGATCCGCCCGTCCGGCAGTCGCTTGGCCTCGATGCAGGTGCCGCCGTTGGACCCGCTCCAGGGCTTCTCCCAGCCCTCCGTGCCCAGGTCCGTGGCCGGCATTCCGGTGTAGACGGGGTCATGCATCTCAGTGCTCCTTACGCAGTTCGGCCAGGATGGTGCTGGAGTCGCCGATCGGCTCGGCCTGGACCGCCATCCGGTCCAGGACCTCGAGATAGGCGACGACTTCGGCCGGCTTGTCCACATAGACCGCCCCGGTGAGGCTCTCGGTGTAGACGACGTCCGGCAGTTCGGAGAATCCGAAGCGGAAGTAGTGGAAGGGGCCGAAGGCCCCGGGGTGCGGCCCCGCCGCGAACCGCATGATCTGCAGCCTGACCTTGGGGATGTCCAAGGTGTCGATGAGGTGGTCGATCTGGTCGCGCATCACCCGCGAGCCGCCGACCGGGCGGTGCAGCACCGTCTCGTCGAGGATGGCCCAGATGGTCGGCGCCTCCGGCTTGGTGAGCAGGCCCTGGCGTTTGACCCGCAGCGCGATCCGGCGCTCCAGCTCCTCCTCGGTGTCACGCGGGAAGCCCATGCGTAGCACCGCTCGTGCGTAGTCCTCCGTCTGGAGCAGTCCCGGCACGTAGTGGGGCTCGTACGCGCGAATGACGGTGGCCTCACTTTCGAGGCTTACGTAAACACTGAACCAGTCCGGAAGCACATCGCGGAACTGATGCCACCAGCCCGGCTGGTTGGCCTCGCGTGCCAGAGCGAGGAAATCCTCCATCTCCGGGCCGCGGACGCCGTAGTTCCGCAGCAGCTCCTTCAGATACGGAATCTTGAGGCCGACTTCCGCCTTTTCCATCCTGCGCACGGTCAACGGGGTGACCTCGATGGCTTTCGCGGCTTCCTCGAACGACACCTTCGCCCGCTCGCGCAGATGCCGCAGACGCTTGCCCAGGACTCTCCGCAAGACGGTGGGGGCGGCGCCGGCCGGCCGTGCCTCGCTCACGTCCGCCTCCCGTAGGAATGGCTGTCATATGCCTGCACAGTGTGCCACGCGATGGATGACACAGACAGAGCGAGCAGAGCGCTTTGAAATTATCAGAACGAAGGTTGCGGGGTGACGGCTTCACCACGCATAGTGAGCACGTGACCCATCTCACCCTCCATGGCGAGGGCTCCCAATCACCCATGTCCACAACGTCGTTGAGGCCTCCGGCCAGCCGGTGGGCAGTGCGCGACGGGGATCCCGCAGACCGCCGTGGCTCGAAACAGGGACGGTCACGGTGACGCATCACGCACAGCCGGTAAGCGGGCGCCAAGGCGCCGTGGCCAACGGCGCGTTGGCCGCCGCTCTGAAGGAATCCGGGTGCTCCTACGCCTCATTGGCCCTGCGGGTCAATGAACTGGGCCGTAGGCAGGGGCGCGAGTCGAACTACGACAAGGCGTCCGTCACCCGCTGGCTGCAAGGCGGACAGCCGCGCGGCACCACGCCGGAGCTGATCGCCGCCGTGCTCTCCCACCGGCTCGGCAGGCCCGTGGGCCCCGCCGAGCTGGGGTTCATCTCCGACCGACAGCGCCCGGTCGTGGCCCGGGCGCTGGCCTACCGGGAGGACGTAGCAGAAACCTTGCACACGCTCGCCGAACTCGGCTCCACCGACATCTCCCGCCGCAGCCTGCTGGGTGCGGTGCCCTTCGTCGCCGGCGCGCTGGTGACCCCACAGCGCGAATGGCTGCTGTGGCTGGTCGAGAACCAGGACACCGCCCGGCTCGCACCCGCGGCCGAAGGCGGCCGCGTCGAACAGGTCCACGCGGCGATCAACATGTTCGACGAGATGGACAATCGCTTCGGCGGCGGCCAGGTCCGCGCCAGCATCGTGCTCTATCTGTCGACCGAGGTCGTCCCCATGCTCCAGCAGCGCGGCGCACCACCGCAGGAGCGGCGCCAGCTGTTCACCGCCGCCGCCAAACTGGCCGCGATGGCCGGCTGGAGCAGCTATGACAACGCCGAATACGGCTTGGCCCAGCGCTATATGACCCAGGCGCTGCGCCTGTGCGCCGAGGGCGGCGACCGGGTCCTGGGCGGTCAGATCCTGGCCGGCCTGTCCCATCTGGCGACCAACCTGGGCCAGCCCGAGGCGGGGGTCGAGTTGGCCCGGGTCGGTGTCGCCACCGCCAAGCACGCCGGAAGCCCGCTCGGATTGATGCGGTTGCACGCCATGGCCGCCCGTGGCTATGCCGCACTGGACCAGCCCCGGGAGGCGTCCAAGTCGCTGCGCGCGGCCGACGGCCAGCTGGAGGCCAGCCAGGGCCCCGAGCAGGAGTCGCCCTGGGTGCGCTTCCTCGACCACCACTATCTGGCCGCCGAGGCGGCGCTGTGCTTCCGCGACCTGGGGAACGCCACGGACGCCGAGGCCGCCGCCACCGAATCCGTGCGCGCCAACGCCGACCGGCGCCGGCGCCAGGCCATCAGCAGATCCGTGCTGGCCACGGCCTACCTCCAGCAGAACCGGCTGGACGAGGCCGTGGACACCGCGGGCGAGGCACTCGACACGCTCAGCGGGGTGCACAGCGAGCGCTCGATCCAGGCGCTGCGCGACTTCCGCACCCGGCTGCGGCCGCGCCGCGGGGAGCCCATGGTCAGGGAGTTCGAGCAGCGCTCCCGGACCGTGCTGGGCGTGGCCGCCTGAGGCGTCCGGCCTCGGGTCCTCGCCCGCCGGTGCCTCAAGTGAAGTCTCCGGCCGCTCCACGTGGGCGGCCGGTGGCGTGTCCGGAGCGCCTCCGCTCGGGGGAGCGCCGGGGGGTCAATAGCCTCCCGGCGTGGGGGCGTTCTGGGCTCGGTCCACGGGCAGATGCGCACCGGAGATCCCGCTCGAGGCGTCCGAGAGCAGGAACGCCACGACCTGGGCGACCTCCCGTGGGGTGACCAGTTCACCGCGTGGCAGCTCGGCCGTGAACCGGGCGTATGCCTCGGGCTCTTCGGTGCGCATCCGGTCCCACCGCTTCCCGGGGATCAGCATGGACCCCGGGGAGACGGCGTTCACCCGGATCCCGTCCGGGCCCAGCTCACGGGCGAGTGAGGCCGCGAGATGGATCTGGGCGGCCTTGGCCGCCCCGTACTGTGCCTGGGGCCCCGGCTTCCAGCCGGAGATGGAGGCGATCACCACCACGGAGCCGCCGCCCGCCCGGCGCAGATGCGGCACCGCGGCCTTCACCAGCCGGGCCGTATGACCGACGTTCATCTCCCAGGTCAGCGACCAGTCCTGGGGACCGGCGTCCTCGATGCCGCGGCCGCGGGCGCCACCGGCGCAGGCCACCACGCCGTCCAGCCCGCTGAAACGTTCCGCCGCCGCAGCCACGAACCGCTCCAGCAGCTCCGGCTCGGTGACGTCCAGGGCGCGGGTGAACGGCTCCCCGTGCCCCTCGTCGCTCAGGGACGCCGTGAGGGACCGCAGGTGCTCCGGGGTCCGCGCACACGTGGCCAACCGCGCCCCGCCGGCCGCCAGGAGCCGTACGATCTGTTCACCCAGCCCCCGGGAACCCCCGGTCACCAGGACCCGTTTGCCGCCCACACCGGACCGTTCCCCCGGGCCGGGCCGCCCCTTGCGGCCCTCGCTCACGCTTGCCACGTCCGGACCGTACAGCCCGAACCACTACGCCCGTACAACCGGACAACCCCCATGCCCTCTCGCCCACCGGCTGGTCCAACCGTTTGTCTACATGAACGGCGACCGATGGCGCATTGCGCTGCCTTCGAAGGAGGAACCATGCCGGTAACCGGCACTCACCGCGACCGGGCCGTCTCCGTCCGTGGCAGCTGGTCCAGGCGGGTCGGGTGGGGCGTGCGCACCACCTGTCACCAGCTCAGATGCCACGCCGTCGGTCACCAGAATGCGCTTACCCGCTCACCCGAACATCAATCACCCCATGTGCCCGTATGCCACCAGAGCCCACAGACCGATGAGGACCGTGAGGACCGACACCGTGAGCCGATCCTGTCCAGGACTGACGCACCGGCCGGCGTCGGCCGATGAGGAGGGCGAGACGATGGGCACGAGCCGTGGCGTCGCGGTCTCCGCGGACCGCCCGCGAACCGATCCGGTTACCGGGCGGGCCGCGCCGAGAACCGCTCCGGCCGACGGCCCGGCCGCCGCGGCGATCCCCGTCCCCTGTTCCGGAGGGGAGAGGACGGTGATCCCGCTGGACACCCGCCGGCTCTTCCGGGCGGAGTTCCCCGCCCTGCCCGACCGCGCCGCCGCGGTGCGCCGGATGGTCGCCGGGCATCTGCGCGACTGGCGGCTCGGCGCGATCGTGGACCATGTCGTCCTCGCCACCAACGAACTGTTCGCCAACGCCGTGGAGCACGGCAGCTCCGGCCCCGCCGACACCGTCACCATCACCGTCTCGCTGGAACGCTTCGGCCGTGAGCTGCGGGTGGAGGTGGCCGACGGCTCGCCGGTGATCCCGGTCGCCCGCAAGCCGGAGCCCACCGAGGAGTCCGGACGGGGGCTGGCCATCGTCGAGGACCTGGCGGCCGACTGGGGCACCGAGCCGCCCGACCCCGGAGTCCGGGGGAAGAAAGTGTGGTTCACCCTGCCGCTGGTGGCCACCTCATGAACGCGGGGGCGCGGGGGGAGCGCCGGATGCGGGTCACCGTGGAGACCGACGCGGCCGAATGGCTGCTGGCCGCGAGCGACGACCCCGGGCGGGTGCGGCTCCAGTGGGCCAGCGGCACCGGCCTCGCCGATCTGCCGGTGGGCCCGGTCTTCGACCTGGTGCGGATGTGCGACGACATCGGCACCGCGGTGATCCAGGCACTGCAGCGGCGCGACGCGGCGGGGCCGGTGATGCTGGCCACCGCCAGTCATGTGCTCTCCTTCCTCGTGCCGCCAGGATCCGCGGCCGAGTGGAAGGTCTGGCTGGCCGGGACGGTGTACGCCCGCCGCCGCACGGTGGCCGCGGCGGGGCCGGGCCGGGTGCTGCGCTGCCCCAGGCCCGGCTGCGTACGGCAGGGCCATGTCTGGCTGATCCGGCCCGGCGGCCCCCTCACCGACAGCCACACCCTGCGCGCCGCCCTCCAGGAGGCCATCGACCGCCCCGGCCTGCCGGGTGTGCTGTTCCGCTGAGCGGTCGGCAGGAAGCGCCCCGACCTGCCCTCGATCGTCCGCGACGCCGTCGTGGCCGGTCCCACGCGGCGGAGCCGCATAGCGACACAGCCGCGGCGGAGCCGCATATCGACACAGCCCCGCGCCCCTTCGGGGCGCGTCCGAACCGCGGCCGACCTCCGCCGATCCGCTCAGGCCACGGCCTCCGGGGCGAACGCGGCACGGTGCGCCTCGGCGAAGGCGCGGAACGAGCGGGGAGGGCGCCCGGTGACCCGCTCGACGGTGTCCGTCGTACGGTCCTCCGCGCCGTGCCGGATGTCCTCGTCGAGCCCGGCGAGGAACGCGGCGAACTCCGGCGGCAGCCCGGTCGCCTTCAGCCTCTCGACCAACTCCCCGGTCTCCACCGCGACATGGCGGACCGGCCGCCCGGAGACCTCCGCCACGATGCGCGCCGCCTCCGGGTAACCGAGCGCCTCCGGGCCGGTGATGACGTGGTCCGTGTTGTGCGGACGGTCGTCCAGCAGGGCCCGGGTGGCGACGGCGGCGATGTCCGCCGCGTCGACGAAGGCCACCCTGCCGTCCCCGGTGGCGGTGACCATCTCGCCGTCGCCGCGGATGGCCTGGGCCACCGGATGGTCACCGGTGAAATTCTGCATGAACCACGAGGGCCGCAGCACCGCCCACTCGGGCACGGTCCGCCGCACCAGGGTGTGCAGCGCGCCGAGGCCGGTGTCCGCCTCGTCGACCGCGGACGAGCTCAGCAGCACCGCCCGCCGTACGCCTTGGGCGACCGCGGTCTTCAGGAACGGCTCGACCACGGGCAGCGGCTCGGCCACCCCCAGGGGCGCGACGAGATAGACCCGGTCCACGCCGCGCAGCGCCGCCGCGTGGCCGTCCGGGTCGTGCCAGTCGAACCGTACGGCGTCGGCCACGCCCGCCGCGGCCGCGGCCTCGGGCCGCCGGGTGGCGGCCAGCGCCCGCGCGCCCTCCGCGCGCACCATCCGCAGCACCTTGGAGCCGGTGTTCCCGGTGGCGCCGAGGACCAGAACGGTGGGTTCAGCCATGGGTCCGGGCCTCCTCGGAACCGAAGCTCACCTCGTCGAGCATCAGCGGATTCCAGTAGTCACGGTACGAGGCGATCTCGCCGTCGCGGACGGTGATGACGGCGACGTAACCGGGGCGGAGCGGGCGGCCGGTTCCGACGGCCACGGCGTCCATCGAGAACTCCACGATCAGCACGCCGGGGTCCTCGGTGAGATGGACGACCTCGTGCGCGACGGCGCGCAGATCGATGTGGTCGGTGTAGTCCCGCACGTATTCGCGCACGGCCTCACGCCCCTCCAGCAGGCGCGGCCGGCCGGGCGGGGCGAAGGGGAACTCCATGGTGCCGTCGACGGCCCACAGATCCGCGAAACCCATCATGTCGTGGCCGAGCAGCAGCTCCTTCGCCCGCTCGAACACCTTGACGCGGTCATCCATGACGTACCTCTCCTCAATCAACGGGAATCGACAGGACGGAACGGTACCGTCCCGTCCACACAGCATAGAACGAGACGGTACCGTCCCGTCCATCTGTTAACCTCGGAGCCATGCCGGAGCCCACCCGGCGCCCTCCGAGCGGCGCCGCCACCCTGCGCGCGGACAAGACCGCGGCCATCTCCGAAGCCGTCCTCGACGAGCTCGCCGAGCAGGGCTACGGCCGGTTGTCGATGGAGGCGGTGGCCAAACGGGCCGGGGTGGGCAAGAGCGCCCTGTACCGGCGGTGGCCCTCGAAGCAGCGGATGGTCATCGCGATCGTGTCCGAGCTGAGCGTCGCCCTGGTCGAGCTGCCCGACACCGGATCCCTGCGCGGCGATGTGCTGGCCGGGCTGCACGCGGTGGCCGAATGGCTGACCCATCCGCGGTTCTCCCGCATCCTGCCGGACCTGATCGCCGAGGCGCAGCGCGACGAGGAGCTGAGCCGGGCCCTGGCCCGCTGTATCGGCGAGCCGCGGCGCGCCCGGATGAGCGATGCGCTGGACCGGGCGGTCGAGCGCGGTGAGCTGCCGCCGGACCTCGACCGCGAGCTGGCGCTCGATCTGATCGGCGGGCTGGTCTACTGGCGCGTCTCGGCCCGTGGGGCGCCTCTGGAGCCCGGCTACTTCGAGCGCGCCGCCGATATGGCGCTGCGGGCCCTGGACGCCCGGCCGCGCGGGGCCTGACGGCCGGGGCGCCCGCCGGGTGCGTGCGGGGCGCCTCCTCCGGATGGGGCCGGAGAACAGGGCATGGCGGGGCGCGGCCCCGCATCATCGCTTAGTGACGAGTGATGGTGAGCCGCCGCTCGTCCTCGACCCAAGGAGCCCCCATGTCCATCGGACTCTCCGTCCACATCGGACTCAATCAGGTCGACCCCGCGGCGTACGACGGCTGGAGCGGTGAGCTGGGCGCCTGCGAGCAGGACGCCGCGGACATGGCCGGGCTGGCCGACGCCGCGGGGTTCGATGTGACCGGCCCGCTGCTGAGCCCGGCCGCCACCGCGGAGACGGTCACCGCCACCCTGGAGGCCGCGGCCGGGCGGCTGGCCGAGGGGGACATATTCTTCCTCACCTACTCGGGCCACGGCGGCCAGGTCCCCGACCTCAACCACGACGAGACCGGCGACCGCCTCGACGAGACCTGGGTGCTGTACGACCGGCAGCTGGTCGACGATGAGCTCTTCGAGCTGTTCGGGAAGTTCGCCAAGGGGGTGCGGATCTGGCTGCTCTCCGACAGCTGCCACAGCGGCACCGTGGCCCGGCGGCTGCCCGAGATGCTCAGCCCCCAGGAGCTCGACCGGCGCTTCAGCACCGCCGATCCCCAGGAGGTCGGCCGGAGGATCCGGGTCATGCCCCAGTCGGTGCAGGCCGCCGTCTACCGGCGCGACCGCGACGCCTACGACCGGATCCAGAACACCCGTACCGCCAAGGACCTCGCCAAGATCGACGCCAGTGTGCTGCAGATCTCCGGCTGCCAGGACAACCAGACCTCGGCCGACGGGATCGTCAACGGGCTGTTCACGGGTACGCTGCTGGAGGTCTGGCGGGGCGGTGCCTTCGCGGGCAGCTACCGCGGGCTGCACCGGGAGATCGTCAAGCGGATGCCGCCCGACCAGACGCCCAACCTCTTCCAGGCGGGTGCGCTGAACTCCGCTTTCGCCCGGCAGCGGCCCTTCACCATCTGATCCGGGATCTGAGATCGTGCCCATGTCATATCCGTGTGCGGCGGCCCGCCGGGCGAGGTATGACAGAAGGAGGGCACGGCGAGCCGGTGAGGTGCCGGTATGACGACGCATGACCGTGTGGACCAGGAGGAAGAGGCGGCTATCAGCAGCATGGCGACCGGCCCGGGAGGGGTGCTCGACCTGCTGCGGGTCGCCGCCGTGGCCTTGGACGTCGAGGGGCGGATCGCCCTCTGGAGCCCCGAGGCTGAACAACTGTTCGGTTACCGGGCGGCCGAGGCGCTGGGGCGCCGAGCGGACAAGCTGCTGGTCCACCCGCGGGACCGCCGGGCGGCCGTGGAGCTCTTCGCACGGGTGAGGGCGGGCGACACCTGGGCCGGAGTCTTCCCGGTCCGCCGCCCGGACGGCTCCACCCTGAAGGTGGAGTTCCGCACCATGGGCCTGCGCGACGCCCACGGCGAGGGCTACGCCCTCGGTCTGGCCGCCGACGAGGGGACCGTACGGCGGCTGGAGACCGACCTGGCCGTCTCCGGCTTCCTGATCAAACAGTCGCCCGTCGGGCTCGCGGTGTTCGACACCGAGTTGCGCTGGCTGCTCGCCAACCCGGCCCTCCAGCAGATGAACTCGATCACCGAGTCCCAGGTGCGCGGCCACCGCCTCGGGGAGGTGCTGCCGGGGCTCGACGTCGAGGCCATAGAAGGTGCGATGCGGCATGTGCTGGCGTCCGGTGAGCCGCTGCTGGACCAGCAGAGCGTCGGCCGGACCCCCGCCGACCCCGACCATGACCATGCCTGGTCGGAGTCGTACTACCGGCTGGAGGACCCCAGCGGCCGGATCCTGGGCATCGCCGTCTCCATCATGGACATCTCCCGGCGGCACCGGGAGACCAGCGAGATCGCCGAGGCGCGCGAGCGGCTGGCCATGATCGCCGACGCGAGCGTCCGCATCGGCACCACGCTGGATCTGCGCCAGACCGCCCAGGAACTCGCCGATGTGACCGTGCCCCGGCTCGCCGACCTCGCGGCCGTCGACGTCCTGGACTCCGTGGTGCACCGCGAGGCCACGCCCCGGGTGTGGGCCGACGGCTCCGCCCGCTTCCGGGCGCTCGCCGTCGCCGCCGGTTACCCCACCGACGCCGTCCACGCGGCGGACCCGGTCGGGGAGATCGCCCGCTACGAACCCACCCGGCTGATCACCCAGTGCGTCCGCGAGGCCCGGCCGCTGCTGGTGCCGCATGTGACCGAGAAGGATGTACGGCGGATCGCCCGGGACGACGACGCCGCCAGGGTGCTGCTCCGCGAGGGCGTGCACTCGTACATCGCCGCCCCGCTGATCGCCCGCGGCAGTGTGCTCGGCACCCTCAGCCTGCACCGCACCATCAACCCCAGGCCGTTCGACGAGGAGGACCTCACCCTCGCCTGCGAACTGGCCATCCGCGCCGCCCTGTGCATCGACAACGCCCGGCTCTACGCCCGCGAACGCGACGCCGCGCTCACCCTCCAGCGCAGCCTGCTCTCCCAGCAGCCGCGCGACCTGGACGGACTGGAGATCGCCTCCCGGTACCTGCCCGCGGTCAGCGCCGCAGGCGGCGACTGGTTCGATGTGCTGCCCCTCCCGGACGGCAAGGTCGGGCTGGTGGTCGGCGATGTCATGGGCAAGGGCATCCACGCCGCGGCGATCATGGGCCAGCTGCGCACCGCCGCCCGGGCCTTCTCCCGGCTCGGACTGCCCCCGGCCCAGGTGCTGTGCCATCTCGACGAGATCACGCTCAGCCTGGGGGAGTCCATCGCCACCTGTCTCTACGCGGTCTGCGATCCGCGCACCGGGCGGTGCGAGATGTCCACCGCCGGGCATCTGCCGCCGGTGCTGGTGCATCCCGGCGGCGACGCCGAACTCATCGACATCCCCACCGGCGCCCCGCTCGGCGTCGGCGGCGTGCCCTTCGCCTCGGTGGAGCGGGAGCTGGCAGAGGGCGCACTGCTGGCCCTGTTCACCGACGGCCTGGTGGAGAAGCGCCATCAGTCCCTCGACGTGGGGCTGCACACCCTGGTCCAGCTGCTGCGCCGCCACCAGGGCCCGCTGGAGCGGATCTGCGACCAGGTGCTGGCCGCGCTGCACGGGGCGCCGGACGACGATGTGGCCCTGCTGCTGGCCCGGCTGTGCCGCCCTCGCCTGCCGGAGAAGTCCGTGGTTACCGTGGAGAGTGGCTGAAGAAGGGCCGACCCGTCACGCACTCCATCGATGAGATGACGTCCCCATGGCTCAGCTCGCCCGTCGCTCCGGCGTATTGATCACTCTGGTGGCCCTCGCCCTGGGGACCACGGCCTCCCTCGCCGGTGCCGCGGAGCCGATCCCCAGGCCCACCCCCAAGGTCGCCGTGATCGGCACCGGGGGCACCATCGCGGGCGTCAGCAAGACCAAGGTGTCCTTCGACGACTACCAGGCGGGCAAGCTCCCGGTGTCCCGGCTGGTGAACGACCTCAGACCCGAGGTGAACCGGATCGCCGACGTGACCACCCAGCAGTTCGGCAACAAGGACTCCAACAACTACACGATCCCCGAGTACCGCCGGCTCACCGCCGCCGTGGACCACGCCCTGAAGTTCAATGACGGGGTCGTGGTCACCACCGGCACCGACACCATGGAGGAGTTCGCGTACTGGCTGGACCTGACCGTCCGCAGCGACAAGCCCGTGGTGCTCACCGGCGCCATGCGGCCCTGGACGGTGATCGGCTCCGACGCCCCGGCCAACCTCTACAACGCGATCCACCTCGCCGCCAGCGGCCGGACCACCTGCTTCGGCACCGTGGTGATGCTCAACGACCAGATCCACGCCGCCCGCGAGGTGCGCAAGTCCGACACCCTGCGGCTGAACGCCTTCAGCAGCGGCAGCAGCGGAGAGCTCGGCGTCATCGACCAGAACCACATCCGCGTCAACCGCGCGCCCGCGCGGGTCGAGCAGTGCGGCAAGCCCGGCTGGAAGACCCCGTTCGACCTCGGCCGGATCGCCCGGCGGCCACTGCCGAAGGTCGACATCGCCTACAGCTACCAGGGCGCCGGACCCCAGGCCATCAAGGCGTTCGCCGACGCCGGGGCGGCCGGGATCGTCACGGCGGGCACCGGGGCGGGCGGTCTCTCCCCGGCCATGACCGAGGCCCGGGACGACGCCGTCAAGAACGGGGTGGTCATGGTCTCCGCCTCCCGCACCGGCTCCGGCGCGGTCTACGATCCCGATGCGCGCGGCGTCATCGGCGCCCAGGACCTCACCCCGCAGAAGGCCCGGCTGCTGCTGCTTCTCTCGCTCGCCACCACCCACAACGAGCACCGGATCCAGACTTGGTTCCACACCCTGGGCACGGGCCAGTTCACGGTCCGCCACTAGGCGCTCCGCGGGGAGTGGCACAAGGTTCGGTCGTTCATCCGCGGCCGCGTCGTGGCTGGTCGCGCCCGCGCGGCGGAGCCGCACATCGACACGGCCCCGCGCCCCTTCGGGGCGCAACCGACCCCAGCGTCCAGGGGGGCGAGCCCCTGCCACCGGACACCCTTCAGGGATGGGCGGCGCTGCCCCGGAACGTGGCGCGGTAGGCGCTCGGTGACACCCCGAGGGCGGTGTGCAGATGCTGCCGGAGCGAGGCGGCGGTGCCGAAGCCCGCGTCCGCCGCGATCCGGTCCACCGGCAGATCGCTCTCCTCCAGCAGTTGCCGGGCGCGCTCGAGGCGCCGCTGGGTCAGCCACTGCACCGGGGTCATCCCCACCTCGTCCCGGAACCGCCGGGAGAAGGTCCGTACGCTCATCGACTCCCGCTCGGCCAGCTCCCGCAGGGTCAGCGGCCGGTCGAGCCGGGTCAGTGCCCAGGCGCGGGCCGCGCCGGTGGAGCCGCCGCGCCGCTCCGGCACCGGCCGCCGGATGAACTGCGCCTGGCCGCCGTCGCGATGCGGGGCCACCACCGAGGCGCGGGCCACCTCGCCCGCCACCGCCGCGCCGTGGTCGCGCCGGATGATGTGCAGGATCAGATCGATACCGGCGGCGTCCCCGGCCGAGGTCAGCACCTCGCCCTCGTCCGCGTAGAGGACGTCCGGGTCGAGCGCGACGGCCGGGAACAGCTCCCGGAACCGGTCGGCCTCCTGCCAGTGGGTGGTCGCCCGGCGGCCGTTCAGCAGCCCCGCGGCCGCCAGGACGAACGCCCCCGTGCAGATCGAGGCGATCCGGGCGCCGGGGCGGATCCGGGCGAAGGCGCCGGTGAGCGGGGCGTCCAGCTTGCCCTCGGTCTGTGGCGCGTCCGGTTCGTTGGCGGCCGGGACGAGCACGGTGTCGGCCTCGGCCAGCGCCTCCGGGCCGTGTGCGACGTTCATCGTGACGTCGGAGTCCGTACGCACCTCACCGGGGACCAGCGCGCAGGTCACCACCTCGTACAGCGGCTCGCCGGCGGCCGATACGGCGCGGCCGAACAGCCGGTGCGCGATGCCCAGCTCGAACGGCAGCAGCCCGTGGCGGACCAGCACCGCCACCCGATGGCGGCCGGGGTGGGTGAAGACGGACATGGCGCGATTCTCGCAGCCGCTGAGGTTCCGGCCATCACTTCTTGGCGCGGCTCGGCTGCACCCGCTTCGGCTCGCCCTCCATCTTCGGATGCTCCGGCGGATACGGGAGGTCGCCCAGACCGTGCTCCCGCTCGTCCCGCGCGGCCAGCTCCAGCACGGCCTCCAGACGGAAGGCGTGCTCGTCCATGTCCGCGTGCACATCGCCCAGCTCGCGATAGCGCACCGGCATGGTGGCCAGGTCGAAGTCGCGCGGCCGGGCGTCGGGGACCTCCTCCCAGCGCAGCGGCGCGGAGACCGGGGCATGGGGGTGGGGGCGCACCGAGTAGGCACTGGCGATGGTGCGGTCGCGGGCGGTCTGGTTGTAGTCCACGAAGATCTTCTCGCCGCGCTCCTCCTTCCACCACTTGGTGGTCACCCGCTCCGGAGCCCGCCGCTCCAGCTCCCGCGCGATCGCGATCGCGGACCGCCGCACCTGGGTGAAGGTCCACTCCGGCGCGATCGGGACGAAGACATGCAGCCCCCGGCCGCCCGAGGTCTTGGGCCACCCGCGCAGCCCCAGCTCGTCCAGCACCTCGCGCAGCTCTCCCGCGGCCCGCACCGCGTCCTCGTAGTCGGTGCCCGGCTGCGGGTCGAGGTCGATCCGCAGCTCATCGGGGTGTTCGGTGTCCTCGCGCCGCACCGGCCACGGATGGAAGGTCAGGCTCCCCAGATTCGCCGCCCACACCACGGCGGCCGTCTCGGTGGGGCAGATCTCGTCCGCGTGCCGCCCGCTGGGGAAGGAGATCCGGCCGGTCGGGATCCACTCCGGGAGGTTCTTCGGGGCCCGCTTCTGGAAGAACGACTCCCCGTCCACCCCGTCCGGATAGCGCTCCAGCGTCGTCGGCCGGTCCCGCAGCGCCCGCAGCGCGCCCTCGCCGACCGCCAGGTAGTAGCGGGCGAGGTCCAGCTTGGTGAACCCGCGCTCCGGGAAGTACACCTTCCCGGGGTTGGTCACCCGCACCGTGCGACCGCCGACCGTGAGCTCCACCGACTCTCCCATACGCACACGCTAGGCCCGCCCGCCCGGGGCCGCCTCCCGGCGGGCGCCCGGCCCGCCACAGGAGCACAATCGGACGTCATGGACCTTCCGGTGATGCCCCCTGTCGAACCGATGCTGGCCAAGGCCGTGGCCACGATCCCGCCGGGGATGGTCTACGAGGGCAAATGGGACGGCTTCCGGGCCATCGTCTTCCGCGACGGGGACGAGATCGAGATCGGCAGCCGCACCACCAAGCCGCTCACCCGCTACTTCCCCGAGCTGGCCGAGGCGCTGCTCGCCAACCTGCCGCCGCGCTGCGTGCTGGACGGCGAGATCGTCATCGTGCGGGAGGGGCGGCTGGACTTCGACGCCCTGCTGGAGCGGATCCACCCCGCCGACTCCCGGGTGCGGATGCTGGCGGAGCACACCCCGGCGAGCTTTGTCGCCTTCGACCTCCTCGCCCTCGGCGACACCTCGCTGCTGGACACCCCGCAGAGCGAGCGCCGCGCGGCCCTCACCGAGGCGCTGCGCCACGCCGAGGACCCGGTGCACCTCGCCCCCTGCACCGACGATCTCGAGGTGGCCCGGCAGTGGTTCGAGAGTTACGAGGGGGCGGGGCTCGACGGCGTCGTGGCCAAGAGCCCCGACCTCCGCTACCGCCCCGGTGAGCGGGTGATGGTCAAGGTCAAGCACGAGCGCACCGCCGACTGTGTGGTGGCCGGCTACCGCGTCCACAAGTCCGGCCAGGGCATCGGCTCCCTGCTGCTCGGCCTGTACGACGACACCGGCCGCCTCCAGCACGTGGGCGTCAGCGCCGCCTTCACCGCGCGCCGCCGCCAGGAGCTGCTGGCCGAGCTGGAGCCGCTGCGCATGGCGACCGTCGAGGGCCACCCGTGGGCCGACTGGGCGCGCGAGGAGGCCCATGCCCAGGGCCGGATGCCGGGCGCGCCCAGCCGCTGGACCGGGGTCAAGGACCTGTCGTGGGTGCCGCTGCGCCCGGAGCGGGTGTGCGAGGTGGCCTACGACCACATGCAGAGCCGCCGCTTCCGGCACACCGCCCGCTTCCGGCGCTGGCGGCCGGACCGGGAGCCTCCGCAGTGCACCTACGACCAGCTGGAGGAGCCGGTCTCGTACGATCTGCGGCAGGTGCTGGGGACCGCCCCGGGGCCGTAGCCGCGCTTGACGCCTGCCGGTGGGCTGCTCCCCTCCCCGCCCCTTCCCGAAACCGGGGC
>NZ_JAAAYH010000870.1:0-1292 GCF_018035285.1 Streptomyces sp. MK37H
ACCCTAGGACGACGTCCACCTGGCGGAAGGCGTCCTCTACGTGCGCTGCGCCCTCTCCGCGATCGACAACAACCGGCTCGTCATCACCACACCGAAGACCCGGTCGAGCCGCGAGTGGGTGGCCATCTCACCCGGCGTCGCCACCGCCCTCCGGCACCACGCAGGAACAACGTCTCGCACCTGCCGTAATCCTGGCATCCCGTCACCGCCCTGTCTTCGGCCGACCCGACGGCCGACCGCTTGGCCCGCACCAGGTCCTCGACCTTCTCCATCAACTGTCCGAAGAGGCCGGCGCCCCGCGGATCACGGTCCACGACCTGCGCCAAGTGGCCGCCACCATCGCCATCACCGCTGGCGTGCCACTCACCGTCGTCTCCAAGACGCTGCGGCACTCCATCCTGTCGAAGCGCCGGCAAGCCGACCCTCCGCCTGGTGAACGACCCCGTGCACCGCTTCGAAGTCGAACCGCCAACGGATGTCCGTCTCAAGGGCGTACGGGACATGTCAGTGGAGTCGACCGTGTACGAGTGGCCCGGCATGCAGTAGTACCCCCGCTCGCCCCCGCGTTCGCAGTCTCGCCCCAGCGAACGCGGGCGCAGCCAAGCCCGGAGTTTGTGTCAACTTCGGCCGTGGGGTGGCACCCTGTAGGCGGAAGGCAGGATTGCTGACCTGGTAACAGGCGATGCAAGAGCCGTGGGCGTAGTTCTGCAACCGCCGGTAGGCCGTTCGACACCTTGCGGAAAGCCTCGCCTTGGCCGAGCAAAGCCTCGTCGGCCGCCGCGGCCAACTCCGCCATGCTCCCGCCCGCTGCGGTCCCCTGCCCGCCGCCGTCGGGGATGCGGCCGAGCTTCTTGACGTCGATGTGGACCAGCTCGCCCGGTTGGGAGCGTTCGTAGCGGCGGACGGGTTCGCCGGTGGCCCGGTCCAGCGTGGCAAGCGGTGGCAGGCCGTGGCGTTGGAGGATGCGGTGAGCGGTGGAGGCGGCGACGGAGGCACGGGCGGCCAGCCGCAGCGGGCCGATCTGGTGTTCCCGACGCATCCGCAGCACCCGCTCCTCCACGGGGGCGGGTGTCCGGCGTGGTGAGTGGTGGGGACGGCTGGAGCGGTCGCTCATGCCTGCCACCCCGTGGTGGCGGTAGCGGGAGGCCCAGCGGGCGGCGGTGGTGTGGCTGACCTGGAAGCGTTCAGCGGCCCGGCGTAGCGGCCAGTGGTCGTCCACGACGCACCGGGCCAGACGCAGCCTGCCGGTCGGGGTCAGCGGGGCGTTACGGTGGATCAACGAGGGCCTCCTG
>NZ_JAAAYH010000871.1:0-1291 GCF_018035285.1 Streptomyces sp. MK37H
ACGTCCCCGGCCCCGCCGCTGCCGTTCCCGCCCCGGCCGATGAGCTGGCCCGCGTCCAGCGCTTCCGGGACGCGGCGTCCCCGGAGGCGTACCGGCTGGCGGCCCATCTGGCCGCCGTGGCCCCGCTGCCGGTGCCGGTGATGCGGATGGTGCAGAAGGCGGTGGACGGCCGGACCGACACCGGGCGGCTGGCCGAGGTGTTCCTGGGCGGGCTGATGCGCCCCGTCGAACCGCCCCCCTCGGCGGGTTCGGACCCGCTGCCGCCCGAACACCGCCCCTTCACCTTCACCGACGCGGCACAGCGGGCGCTGCTGGGCGCGGTGCCGCTCGCGGAGCTGGTCGCGACCAGCCGGCTCATCGGCCGTCGTCTTGAGCAACTGGCGGGCCGCTCCCCCGACTTCCCGGCCTGGCTGGCCGACCCGGGCGGCAGCGACCGGCTCCCCTCCGGCGCCCGGCCCTTCAGCACGGTGGAGCGACGGCTGGCGGCCCGGCTGGGGGCCACGTCGCTGTCGTCGGCGTTCGCGACCCGTACGGCGGCGCAGCAGTGGCGCCGTCTGGAGCCCGGAGATCCACGCACCATCGGTCCGTACCGGCTGACGATGGCCGGACCACCGGGAGCGCGACTCACTCCGTATCTGGGCCGGGACGCGTACGACGCGGAGGCCGTCGTCCAGGTCGCCCGGCGTCTGAGCGGCCGGCAGGCCGCCGGCCTGCTGGCGGTGGAGGCGGAGGCGCTGCGCCGGATGGACGGCCGCTACACCCGCCGTCTGCTGCGCGAGGGGCTGGACGACGACGTTCCGTGGATCGCGGAAGAAGCCTTCATCGGGGAACGGCTGGACTTCGTCCTGCACGGCGAAGCCGAGCGGTGGGGCGACCGGCCGGACGGTTCCCTGCCTACCAGCCCCGAGCGCTGGGACGGGCATACCGCCCTCGCGCTCGCCCGCAAGGTCGCGGACGCCGTGCGGATCTCCGAGGACGTGCGGATGGTGCACGGCGACCTCAGCATCAGCACCGTACATATCGCCGGTGCGGACATCCTCCTGACCGGCTGGTCGTCGGCCACCATCGACAGGATGCCGTCCCCGGCGTCCGCCGACGGCCGCCCGCCGACCTCCGAGGATGTCGTCGGTGCGCTGGGCGACATCCTGCTGTGCCTCGGCGGTGGGGCACAGACGCGTCATCCCGCTCCGGGGCTGTATTTCATGCCGCGCTGGAGCGGCGCCGCCTGGGAACCGCTCCGCGCCATGGTGATGGCATGCCGGGAGAACCCCCGCTACCACACCGCACGCGG
>NZ_JAAAYH010000872.1:0-1273 GCF_018035285.1 Streptomyces sp. MK37H
CGGCCCCAAGGTGCCCTCGATCCGCATCGACAGCCTGACCCTCGTCCGCGGCCGCCTCGAAGTGCGCGTCCACCGCACCGTGGGCGTCCCCGCCGGGACCCGGATCCACCACAGCGGCTGGGCCGTCGCCCTGCCCCCGGGCACCCCGGCGGAGACCGAGGAGGGCGCCGAGATACGGCTGGACGGGGGAGAGGTGACCGGTCAGCTCCTCGGACTGCACGGCTGGGAGACCGCCACCGCGGTCCGGGCGCCGCAGGGCACCGCGTACGGGCCGTGGGCCCTGGTCCCCGAACTCACCGGCACCGTCGGCGAGGACCCCTCCGGCACCCTCTTCGTCGCGCTGGCCTCGCTCACCGGGGAACGCGACCCGGCCCCGCTCGCCGATCTCGCCACCGCCGAGGTGAACGGACTCGCGGTCACCGTACGGCCGGCGGACGGCGGGGCCTTCGTGGTGGACTTCGGCGCGGGCGACGCGCCCACCGTCACGGAGGTGGGGGCGTGACGCGGCTCGGCATCTGCTCGGTGACCCTGCGCCGGCTCGACCCGGACCGGGTGATCGCCGCCGTGGCCGGAGCGGGCCTGGAGTGCGTCGAATGGGGCGGTGACGTCCATGTGCCGGCCGGCGACGAGGACACCGCCCGGCGGGTCCGCGACGCCACCGTGGACGCCGGGCTCGCCGTCGCCTCGTACGGCTCCTACTACCGTGCCGGGCACAGCGACCCGGAGGAGTTCGACGCGGTGCTCCGCTCCGCCGTGGCGCTCGGCGCCCCGCGCATCCGGATCTGGGCGGGCGCCACGGGTACGGAGGAGACCCCGCCCGAGGGGCGCCGCGCGGTGGTCGAGGACACCCGGCGCGCCGCCGCGCTCGCCGCGGACGCGGGGGTGGAACTCGCCTATGAGTTCCACCGCAACACCCTGACCGACGGCGCGGACCACACCCTCCGGCTGCTGGGCGAGGTGGACCGCGCCGACGTCGCCACCTACTGGCAGCCGCCCGTCGACATGCCCGACGCCGAGGCGCTGAAGGGGCTGGACGCGCTGGGGGACCGGATCGCCGCGGTGCACGCCTTCTCCTGGTGGCCCGGGACCACCCGGCTGCCGCTGACCGCCCGCGCCCCGCTGTGGCGCAGCGCCTTCGAGCGGCTGCTCGCGCACCGCACCGCGGTGTCCACCGACGGCCCGCCGCTGGATGTCCTGCTGGAGTTCGTACCGGAGGACGACGAGCGGCTGCTGCCACGGGAGGCGGCCACACTGCGGGCGCTCGCCGACGTAT
>NZ_JAAAYH010000873.1:0-1273 GCF_018035285.1 Streptomyces sp. MK37H
ACCGGGACGTGCAGACCCGTGGTGTGCGTCAGGTCGCCGCCGACGAGGGCGAAGACGGCGTTCGCCACGTGGGAGGGGAGTACTTCGCGCTTGAGCAGGGTGCGTTGGGCGTAGAACGCGCCCAGCTTCTCCTCGGGGACGCCGTACACGGCCGCGCGTTGTGCGCCCCAGCCGCCCGCGAAGATGCCGGAGCCTTGGACGACGCCGTCGGGGTTCACGCCGTTGACGCGGATGCCGTGCTCGCCCAATTCCGCTGCCAGGAGGCGGACCTGGTGGGCCTGGTCGGCCTTGGTCGCGGAGTAGGCGATGTTGTTCGGGCCCGCGAACACCGCGTTCTTGGACGTGATGTACACGATGTCGCCGCCCATGTTCTGGGCGATGAAGGTCCTTGCCGCTTCGCGGGAGGCGAGGAAGCTGCCTCGCGCCATGATGTTGTGCTGGAGGTCCCAGTCGGCGGTAGTGGTGTCGAGGAGCGGTTTGGAAATGCTGATCCCGGCGTTGTTGATGAGAATGTCCACGCCGCCGAAGTCCAGCGCCGCTTGCTCGAACGCCGCCTTGATCTGCTCTTCCGAGGTGACGTCGGCGGTGACGGCCGTGGCCTTGTCCCGGCCGCCGAGCTCCTGGGCTACGGCTGTGGCTGATTCCGCGTTGATGTCCGCGACTACGACGCATGCGCCCTCGGCCACGAGGCGGTGGGCGATCGCCTTGCCGATGCCGGACCCGGCGCCGGTCACCAGGGCGATGCGGGTGGCGAGGGGCTTCGGCTTGGGCATGCGCTGGAGCTTGGCTTCTTCGAGTGCCCAGTACTCGATGCGGAACTTCTCCGACTCCTCGATGGGGGAGTAGGTGGAGACCGCTTCGGCGCCGCGCATGACGTTGATCGCGTTGACGTAGAACTCGCCTGCCACGCGGGCCGTTTGCTTGTCCTTGCCGTAGCTGAACATTCCGACTCCGGGGATCAGCACGATGGCGGGATCCGCGCCGCGCATGGGCGGGGAGTCGGGAGTGGCGTGGCGTTCGTAGTAGGCCGCGTAGTCGGTGCGGTACGTGGCGTGGAGTTCCTTGAGGCGGTCGATCGTCGTGTCGAGGGGCGCGTCCGGGGGGAGGTCGAGGACCAGCGGGCGGACCTTGGTGCGGAGGAAGTGGTCCGGGCAGGAGGTGCCGAGGGCCGCCAGGCGGGGGTGTTCGGCGCGGGAGACGAAGTCCAGGACGGTGTCGCTGTCCGTGAAATGGCCCACCTGCGGACGGTCGGTGGAGGCCAGGCCGCGGATCA
>NZ_JAAAYH010000874.1:0-1263 GCF_018035285.1 Streptomyces sp. MK37H
ATACGGGGACATATCGGGCGCAACCGCGCCCGTTTTGCCCGCCCGAAACGTTGCGTAGACCTCCCGGACACAAGAGGTTCGCGACGATCCGATAACGGCTTCCTAAGGGGCCTTTATCTGGCATCTACGCGCGTTACGATGCGGCGGAACCAGCGCCGCAAGGGGCGCTTCGAGATCATCAGAGGGGACCCTCGTGCGCCGGGTATCCACGATAGCTGTCGCGGGCATTGCCACCGCGGCTCTCGCATTCTCCGTCACCGCGTGTGGCAGCAGTTCCGAAGAGGGAAGCAAGGACGCCGGTGTCGGCCTGGCCTACGACGTGGGCGGCCGCGGTGACCACTCCTTCAACGACTCCGCCGCCAAGGGCTATGACAAGGCCCTGAAGGACTTCGACGTCAAGGGCAAGGAACTGACGGCGAAGGACGGCGACACGGACGCCGACCGCTACGACAAGCTGGCGAGCCTCGCCGAGGCGGGCTACAACCCCGTGGTGGGCGTCGGCTACGCGTGGACCCCCTCGCTCACCAAGGCCGCCAAGAAGTACAAGGACACCGACTTCGCCATCGTCGACTCGGTCGTCGACGCCAAGAACGTGGCCAGCCTGGTCTCCGCCGAGCACGAGGGCTCCTACCTCGCCGGCGTGGCGGCGGGGCTGAAGACCAAGTCCAACAAGGTCGGCTTCATCGGCGGCACCGACAGCGCGCTGATCAAGAAGTTCGCGGGCGGCTTCCAGCAGGGCCTGAAGGACACCAACCCCAAGGCGTCCCTGGACGTCCAGTGGGTGCAGGTCGGTTCGCCCAAGGGCTTCGGCATGCCGGACCGCGGCAAGGACATCGCCGAGGGCATGCTCTCCAACAAGGTCGACGTGATCTTCTCCGCGGCCGGCGGCTCCGGCGCGGGCGCCATCGAGGCGACCGCCGGTAAGAAGGGCACCTGGTCGATCGGCGTCGACGGCGACCAGTACTACGACAAGGGCCTGGCCCAGTACAAGAACACGATCCTGACCTCCATGGTCAAGACCGTGGACGGCTCGGTCTACGACTTCATCAAGAGCGTCGTGAAGGACAAGAAGCCCGAGAGCGGCGTCCAGACCTACGACCTCAAGCGCGGCGGCGTCTCCCTCTCCTACTCCGGCGGCTTCATCAACGACATCAAGCCGAAGATCGAGGCGGCCAAGAAGAAGATCATCGACGGTCAGATCAAGGTCCAGGACACCTACAAGGACTGAACCCTGGCGCCACGGACCCGTACGGCACCCCCGGG
>NZ_JAAAYH010000875.1:0-1238 GCF_018035285.1 Streptomyces sp. MK37H
ATACGCCATCCGACGCCGGGTCGGCTGTGGGCGGTGGCCGAGGAGTTCGCGGGTCCCAGCGCGCTCGTCCTCGCTGTCAACCTCCTGCTGATCGCGGTCGCCGTGATCCGTCCCCGCCGGCGGACGCTGACCGCGGTGGCCCTGCCCCTGATCTGCGTCCCGCCCGTCCTCCTCTTCGCCCTGGCCCTCCACCGCCCCTGCTTCCACGAGCGCTACCTCCTCTTCGCCCTGGCGGGCATTCCCCTACTGGCCGCGGCGGGGTTGGACCGGCTGGCCGGGGCGGTGTCCGGCCGCAGCCGCGCCGTGGTCGCCGCGGCCGGGGTTCTCGCGATCGGCTGCGCGTTCGTCTGGCAGTTCCCGCTGCACCAGCGGGAGCGGGAGCCGTTGAGCCGCCAGGACGACCTGGCGGCGCTGTCCGCCGCGGTGGGGCGACTCACCCGGCCGGGTGAGCCGGTGCTGTACGACCCGCCCAAGGAAAGGCGGATCGCCATCGCCTATCCGCGCCCCCTCGCCGGGCTGCGCGACATCGCGCTGAGCACCCCCGGCCCTGCCTCGGGCACGCTCTACGGGGTCGACGTCGGCCCCGCCGAGCTGCTGCGACGGCTGGACGGGGCGCGCTCGGCATGGCTGATCGCGGCCGACGAGCCGGAGGCGCGCGGCCCGAAGGCGGCCGTGCTGACGGGGCACTTCCGGCTGGCGTACTCGCTGTGCCTGCCCGGCATTCGCCTGGAGCGCTATGTGCGGGCGGGGCCCGCGCACTGAGCCGAGGGCCCGGGGGCATCGCTGACCGGAAACCAGCGAGACCTGAGTGCCTGTTTTGCGAAGCCTCGCAGGTCCAAGCTCTGCGGATGACCTTGGAATGGGAACAGGTAATCGTTCATTCGGAAGATCCGGTGGCCTTGGGGCAGTGGTGGGCCGAGGCTCTTGGCTGGGTCGTGGTCCACTCCTCTGATGACGAGTTCGAGATCCGCCCGGAGCCGGATCGCGTGCCAGGGTTGGACTTCGTCCGGATCAATGAGAGCAAGAAGGCCAAGAGCCGCCTGCATCTCGACTTCAGGCCTGATGACCAGGACGCCGAGGTGGCTCGTCTGGTGGCGCACGGCGCGCGGCGTGTTGATATCGGCCAGGGTGATGAATCGTGGGTCGTACTGGCGGATCCCGAAGGTAATGAGTTCTGCGTCCTGGGCCAGCGGCGTCAGTAACGCTCACGCCTGGGCGGGGTCGATGGCGAAGCGACG
>NZ_JAAAYH010000876.1:0-1222 GCF_018035285.1 Streptomyces sp. MK37H
GGTTGACCGCATGGTGGACGCGAACGTGTCGACCTCGGCCAAGACCGCTGAGCAGTTGCTGGAGGAGCTGCTCAGGGCCACCCACGAGGCATCACCGGCGGAGCTCCCGGTGGCCCTGGACCACTACACCGAGGCCATGAACATGGGCCGCGCGGTCGTCTTCCTGATCGACCTCCGGCAACGGCTGTTGATGCCGCTCGAGGAGGGTGAGCCGCGCCTGGAGCTCGATAACTCCCTGGCCGGATTCGCCTACCGCACCGATTCGGTGCGGATCGAGGAGGAGGGCACGGGCGGGCTCACCGTATGGCTGCCGCTGATGAACGGCGCGGAGCGGCTGGGGGTGCTGCAGCTGCGGATGGCCTCCCTGGACGGGCTCAGGCTCTGGCGCTGCCGGACGCTGGCCTCGCTCCTCGGCATGATCATCACGTCCAAGCGGACCTACATCGACACCTTCGCGCAGCGCACCCGCACCCGGTCCATTCAGCTGCCCACGGAGATGCTGCGGGCCTTCCTCCCGCCCCGCTCCATCGGCACCGGCCGGGTGGTCTCGACGGCCGTCGTGGAGCCCGCGTACGAGCTGGGAGGCGATGCCTTCGACCACTCGTTCACCGAGGACGTCCTGCACGCCACGATCCTCGACGCGATGGGCCACGACCTGGCCTCCGGGCTGACCACCTCCGTGGCGATGGCGGGCAGCCGCAACGCCCGGCGCACCGGCGCCGATCTGGCGGCGCTCGTCACCACCGTGGACGAGGCGCTGGCCAAATGGCTTCCGGACAAGTTCTGCACGGGCGTCTTCCTCCAGCTGCACATGCCCAGCGGGGCGCTGCGCTGGTCCAACTGCGGCCATCCCACACCGCTGGTCATCCGCCGCCAGCGGCTGCTGGGCAAGGAGCTGGAGCGGCCCGCCGAACCGCCGCTGGGGCTGCCCGCGCGGCTGTCGGACACACCCCGCCAGATCTATGAGACGACGCTGGAGCCCGGTGACCGCGTTCTGCTCTACACCGACGGGGTCGTGGAGTCGCGCGACGAGGGAGGCGAGCAGTTCGGCCTGGAGCGCTTCGCCGACCACATCATCCGCTCGACGGCCGCCGGGCAGAACGCCCCCGAGGTGCTGCGCCTGCTCATCCACGCGATCCTCGACCACCGGCACAGCGAACTCAGCGACGACGCCACGATTTTGATGATCGAGTGGCATCCGCCGGGTCCATGAGCCGTCGAC
>NZ_JAAAYH010000877.1:0-1212 GCF_018035285.1 Streptomyces sp. MK37H
CTCTGACGCGTAAATAGCAGCAGTTCAGGGCGGGTGTGGGCAGGGCTGGGTTCCCGGTGGCCGTGGCGGTCGCCGGGTTTCCTGGCTCTGGTCGGTCAGGCCGCGCCTTCCAGTGGGTTGAGGGTGACGGTGTAGCCGAGTTGGTTGAGCGCGGTGACCGCGCGGCGGGTGGCGCGTTCGGGGTCGCGCCGGGCGAAGTAGGTGCCGCCGAGGTCTTGGTAGGGGACGTTGGCGGTGAGCATGTGCCAGATCGCGGTGATGATCGAGTGCTCGATGGCGACCAGGGCCCTGAGCGGTCCGCGGCGGGCGGTCAGCCGTTTGTAGCGGGCGTGCAGGTAGGTGTCCTTGGTCCTGGCCGCGCCGAAGGCGGCGAGGCCGAGGGCGCCTTTGAGGTAGGGGTTGCCGGGGCGAACCTTGGTGTTCTTGGTGCGGCCGGCGGACTCGTGGTGGCCGGGGCAGACCCCCGCCCAGGAAGCGAGGTGCTTGGCGGAGGCGAAACGGCTCATGTCGCCGCCGGTCTCGGCGATGATCACTTCGGCGACGGCCCGGTTGACCCCGGGGATGGTGTCCAGGAGGTCGAGCGCGGGACAAAAGGGGGCCATCACCTCCTCAATCCGCGCATCCAGTTGTCCGATGGCATCGGTCAGCTGGTCGTAGTGGTCCAGGTGCAGCCGGGTCAGGAACGCGTGGTGGGCGCGGAAGCGTCCGGTCAGCGCCTCGGTGAGCTCGGGGATCTTGTTGCGGAGCTTGCGTTTGGCCAGATCCGCGAGGACCTGCGGGTCGCGTTCCCCGCGGATGAGGGCCTCCAGCATGGCTCGGCCGGAGACGCCCATGAGGTCACAGGCGACCGCGGCCAGCTTGATCCCGGTGTCCTCCAGCAGCTTCTCCAGGCGTTGGACGATCTGACCGCGCTCGCGGGTCATCTGGGTGCGGGCCCGGGTCAGGTCCCGCAGCTCGCGCACCGGCTGTTCGGGCACGAACGACGGACGGACCAGACCATGCGCACCGAGCTGGGCCAGCCAGGCCGCGTCCGAGACGTCCGTCTTGCGGCCGGGCAGGTTCTTGACCTGCCGGGCATTGACGAGGATCACGTTCAACTCGTCGGCCAGCAGGTAGTAGAAGGGCTTCCAGTAGTCCGACGTCGCCTCGATCACCACCAGGGTGACCTCGGCGGCAAGCAGGTGTTCTCGCAGGGCGAGCACTGCGTTCGTG
>NZ_JAAAYH010000878.1:0-1207 GCF_018035285.1 Streptomyces sp. MK37H
CGGGGACGCGGCGCGGATCAGCCATCCGGTGGTGATCAGGCACACCGCGGAGATGGCGCAGAGGATCAGCGGTACGGCGCGGACGCCCGCGAGTTCGATCGCCTTGCCGAGCGCGGGCGGTGCGGCGACCCCGCCGATCATCGAGGCCGCCATGACCAGGGCTCCGGCCCGATGGGCGCGCGGCGCCGCCCGGAGCAGCCAGGGCAGCCCGGTGGGGAAGATCGGCGCGATGAACAGCCCGGCGCCCGCGTACGCGTACGGGGCCGCGGCGGGGATCGCGGCCAGCAGCAGACACCCCGTCATCCCCGCGCAGCTCACCGCGATGATCGCCTGCGCGGACCAGCGCAGGGCGAGCGGGGCGACGAGGAAGCGGCCGACCGTCATCATCAGCCAGAAGGCGGAGGTCGCGGAGGCGGCGGCGGTCGCCCCGTAGCCGACGGTCTCCAGGTGGGTCGGCTCCCAGCCGCCGACGCCGGACTCGATGGCGACGTGGAGGACGTAGAGGACGACGAAGGCGCCCAGGATGGTGACGAGGCCGCGGGCGCGGACCTGGCCTTGGGCGCCGGTGTGCCTGCCCGCGTCGGCGTCCGCCCCCGCGTCGCCGCCGCGCGGCGGGGCCTTGTCGCGCACCCCGGCCAGGCACAGCAGCAGCGGCAGCGTGAGCGCGGCGAAGCCGAGGAAGACGGCGGGGTAGTGGGCGGACCCGACCAGGCCGATGAGGGCCGGGCCGAGGACGGCGCCGATGCCGAAGTGGGCGTTGAGGATGTTGAGCATGGCGGCGCTACGGCGCCCGAAGCCGACGGCGAACAGCTGGTTCAGCCCGTAGTCGATCCCGCCGAAGCCCAGCCCCGCCATAAGCGCCAGACCCAAGGCGACCGGCCAGGCGGGCGCGAGCGCGAACCCGGCCGCGCCGCCCGCCATCAGCAGGTAGGACCAGCCCAGCAGCCGGCGGTTGCCGATCCGGCCGAAGAGCCGGTCGAAGACGAGAACACCCGCCACCGCGCCGATGAAATGCGCGCTCAGGCCGACCCCGGCCGCCGACGGCGACAGTCCGTAGGTGTCGCGCAGGGCGGGGATCGACGGCCCGTAGAGCGCCTGGAGCGCGCCGATGAGGACGAAGCCGACGCAGGAGGCGGCCACGGCGGCGCGGCTGAAGAGTTGGGGAGGTGGTGGTGACGGGGTGCTCGTTGGTTGCTCCAAGGAGT
Source organism: Streptomyces sp. MK37H (assembly GCF_018035285.1). NCBI lineage: Bacteria > Bacillati > Actinomycetota > Actinomycetes > Kitasatosporales > Streptomycetaceae > Streptomyces > Streptomyces sp. MK37H. The sequence goes on from NZ_JAAAYH010000878.1 coordinate 1,206, forward strand.
CC
>NZ_JAAAYH010000879.1:0-1159 GCF_018035285.1 Streptomyces sp. MK37H
GGCGCGTCCGAGCTGTCGTCGGTGGATGTGGGGTGGTCGTTGGTCACTACTCGGTCGGTGTTTGAGCATCGGGCGGTGGTGGTGGGTGCTGACCGTGGGGAGCTGTTGGCCGCCGTGGAGGCGTTGGCGGGGGGCGTGTCGCATCCGGGTGTGGTGCAGTCGGGTGCGGCGGCGTTGACGGGTGATGTGGGTCCGGTGTTGGTCTTCCCCGGTCAGGGTTCGCAGTGGGTGGGGATGGGTGCGGAACTGCTTGAGGTGTCGCCTGTGTTCGCGGCGCGGGTGGCGGAGTGCGAGCGGGCGCTGGCGCCGTATGTGGACTGGTCGCTCACGGGTGTGCTGCGTGGGGTGGAGGGTGCGGCGGATCTGGGGCGGGTGGATGTGGTGCAGCCGGTGTTGTGGGCGGTGATGGTGTCGCTGGCGGCGGTGTGGGCCGGACATGGCGTACGTCCTGCGGCGGTGGTGGGTCACAGCCAGGGGGAGATCGCGGCGGCTGTCGTCGCGGGAGCGCTGTCGTTGGGGGACGGTGCCAAGGTCGTGGCGCTGCGCAGCAAGGCGTTGCGGCGGCTGGCCGGTGGCGGGGCGATGGCGTCGCTCGGTGTGGGCCAGGAGCGGGCGGGGCAGTTGCTGTCCGACTTGGGGGATCAGGCCGGAGGCGTAGGTGTGGCAGCCGTCAATGGCCCGTCGTCCACGGTGGTTTCTGGTCCGCCGGAGCAGGTGGCCGCTGTTGTGGCCGCGTGTCAGGAGGCGGGGGAGCGGGCGCGGCTGATTGAGGTGGACTATGCCTCGCATGGTCCTCAGGTGGAGGAGATCCGTGAGGAGTTGATGCGGGTTCTGGCGGGCGTCCGTCCGCTCGATGCGTCCGGTTCGGGCACGGCGTTCTACTCGACCGTGACCGGTGGCCGGGCCGACGGCTCCGTCCTGGATACGGACTACTGGGTGACCAATCTCCGTGAGCGGGTGCGGTTCACCGATGCCGTTCAGGCGCTGCTGGCGGATGGGTATCGGGTGTTCATCGAGGCCAGTACGCACCCCGTGCTCACGCTCGGTCTGCAGGAGACGTTCGAGGAAGCCGAGATCCCGGCCGTCACCGTGCCCACCCTGCGCCGCGATCACGGCGGTCAGGTCCAGCTCCTCCACTCGCTCGCCCAGGCGTTCACCG
>NZ_JAAAYH010000088.1:0-25182 GCF_018035285.1 Streptomyces sp. MK37H
GGCCCGCGGCCTTGCGGTACCGCCCCGGGGTGGTCCCGAACTCCCGCTGGAAGGCGTGTGAGAGTGCGTACGGGCTGCCGTAGCCGACCCGGCCGGCGATGGAGGCCAGAGTGTCCGGGGTGTCCCGGAGCAGGGTGGCGGTGAGAATGACGCGCCACCACGTGAGGTACGCCATCGGAGGGCGCCCGACCAGGGTGGCGAACCGGCACGCCAGAGTGGGGCGGGAGACGTTCACCTCCGCGGCCAGGCGCTCGGTGGTCCACGGGGCGGCCGGATCCGAGTGCAGCGCCCGCAGCGCGGCGGCCGTCACCGGGTCACCCAGGACGCGGGGCCAGGCTCCGCTGGTGGCCTCGGTCATCCAGGCGCGGATCATGTAGACGAGGAGCAGGTCGAGCGGGTTCGGCAGCGCGATGCAGGAGCCGGGCCGGCTTTCGTCCAGTTCACCGGCGAGCAGGTCGATCGCGGCGCGCAGCTCGAGGTGGCCGCCGACGCGGCTGGGAAGGTGGACGATCCGGGGCATCTCCGCGAGAAGCGGGTGGATGCGGCTGCAGTCGAGCCGGTACTGGCCGCAGAGGATCTCCGTCTCACCGCGCTCGGGCCGGACTCGCGGTTCCGTCCCCGCGAGCGATCGCCCGAGCGGTGCCGCGCTCTCCGCCGCGGTCGCCGTATCGGCCGGGGAGTCGGCGAGCACATGACCTGTGCCATGGGGGAGCAGCACCGCGTCACCCACGCCGAGGGACACCGGGTCACCGCCGTCGGGCAGCAGCCAGCAACCGCCTTTGAGCACCACGTGAAAGCCCGCGCCGCCGAACGGGTGAAGCCGCGTGCGCCCACTGCCGTTCATCCGCAACCGGTGGGACGAGGGGTGCCCCAGCCGCATGGCGGAGATCGCGTCGCTCACCACATCCATTCAAGCAGGGCCCGTTCGCGCCCGTCTCCGACCTGGTCGCGGAGACCGCCGGCGAGGTGTGGAAGGACAACGAGGACTGGCTGGCGCCGGACCACTGGGAGCCGGATGCCGACCGGCTGGTGATGGCGCTGCAGACCTGGGTGCTGCGCAGCGGCGGGCGGACGGCAACGGCTCGCAGGCGGACGGCCGCCTGATCTACGAGGACAGCATCGCGCCCCTCCACCGGGCCGGACAGGCCGTGCGGTGGGACGGTTCCCACCGCATCGACGAGCACCTCACCCTGGAGTCCGCGCCCGGCCACACCCCCGGCTCGTCCGTGCCGCGGCTCGCCTCCGGCGGCGACCGGGCCGTCTTCGTCGGAGACCTGTTGCACAGCCCGGTGCAGATCCTCCAGCCCTGCCGCAACAGCAACGCCTGCCTGGACTCGGAACAAGCAGTGGCGAGCCGCCTGCGCGTCCTCCAACGTGCGGCCGATGAAAGGGAGTTGCTCGTTCCCGCCCACTTCGCGGGTGCCGCGGGTGCCGTGGAGGTCCGGCGGGGAGGCGGCCGGTTCACCCTGGGCCCATGGGCAACGGAGTCGCCGGGCACGTCGTGATGTCAGAACATCACCATGGCGCGACTCCCTTGTCATGGTCGGACGCCGGGGGCCTTGCCCCCGGCGCACGCCCGGCCGGCAGCGCCCGCTGCGCTTGCCGGCGCTGACGCCGAGGGCCGGCGCCGAGGGGTTACGACACGACAGCGCCACCGGCGGGCTGCTCGTTGCCCTCCGGCTCCTGTGGCGGGTGGCTGAGCTGTTCGCGCAGGTAGTTCCAGGCCACCGCGATCAGCGCGGCCACCGGTACGGCTAGCAGGCTGCCCACGATTCCGGCCAGGCTGCTGCCCAGTGTCACCGCCAGCAGGACGACGGCCGCGTGCAGGCCGAGCCCGCGGCTTTGGATCATGGGCTGGAACACATTGCCCTCCAGCTGCTGCACCACGATGATGATCGCCAGCGCGATCAGCGCGTCCGTCGGACCGTTGAACACCAGCGCGATGAGCACCGCGACCACACCCGCGAACAACGCCCCCACGACGGGAATGAACGCGGAGATGAAGGTCAGGACCGCCAGCGGCAGCACCAGCGGTACTCCCAGAGCCCACAGCCCGAGTCCGATGAGGATGGCGTCGAGCAGGCCGACCAGCGCCTGGGAACGCACAAAGGCGCCCAGCGTGTCCCAACTGCGCGCGGCCACGGCGGGGATGTCGGTGGCGAGCCGGCCGGGGAGCTGACGGGCGAGCCACGGCAGGAACCGCGGGCCGTCCTTGAGGAAGAAGAACATCAAGAAGAGCGCCAGGACGGCGGTGATCACACCGTCGACCACAGTGCTCACTCCCGCGACGGCAGCGGTGACCAAGCTGCCGGCACTGCTCTGCAACCGGGCGGCCGCGCTGTCGGTGGCCTGCGCGATCTGGGCATCGTCGATGTTCAGCGGCGGCCCGGCGGCCCATTCACGCACCCGCTCGATGCCTTCGGTCACACCATCGGCCAGCTCACCGGACTGGGACGCCACGGGCACCGCGATCAGCGCCACGATACCCGTGGCGACCAGGAGGAACAGCAGGGTCACGACCGAGGCGGCCAGCGCGGGAGGCCACCCCCACCCGCGCAGAAGGCGGGCCAGGGGCCAGGTCAGCGTCGTGAGGAGCAGGCCGACCACGAGCGGCCAGATGACCGACCACATCTGGCCCAGGGCCCACAGGACCGCCGCGGCCATGACGAGGATCAGAAGCAATTCGAGGGAGATACGCGCCGATACGCGGAGCGCGGCGCGGGCTTTCGTTGAACTCAACGTGCGAGGCATGGGGTCACCCGTACCCCATGAGTGCTTCCCGGCGCTGCTTTTCAGGAGCACCCTAGCCAAAGTCCCAGTGCCCTCACCGGGGTGGGGAGTGGGTGGACGAGGGATCCCGTGCGGGGTGCCGGTGAGAGCCGGGTTGAGCGGGCGTCCGGCCGGTGCCACGTCGGCCCGCGCGGGTGGGCCGGCCGAGGACGACTCCGGCCAGGACCAGGACCAGTCCGCACAGTTGCTGAACGGTCAGCACCTCCGTGGCGACCGTTGTGCCGAGCAGCACGCCCGTGACGCCATATGCGCAACGAAAGCCACCTGCTGAATCTGCTGACGCCCGCGGAGGCCGAGACGCTCGAAGCATTGCTCACGACCTGGCTCTCCCGCCTGGAAGACCCGCGTCCTCCCCGCCAGGAGTGACCCGCTCCCGCACACTCCCCTCTCGTCGTTGGGACGCGCTGCCGAGCCAGCGGATACTGGGCCCATGCGTATCGACTTCGATCCCGAGACCATGGGCCCCACCCCCTTCTACAAGCTGCTGACCTCGGTCATCGTGCCTCGGCCGATCGCCTGGGTGTCGACCGTCGGCCAGGACGGTGCCGCGAACCTCGCCCCGCACTCGTTCTTCACCGTCGCGGCCGTGGCTCCGCCCGTCGTGCAGTTCACCTCCGTGGGGCGTAAGGATTCGCTGCGGAATGTCGAGGACACCGGTGAATTCGTGGTGAACCTCGCTCCCGAGGGGCTGTTCGAGCAGGTCAACGCGACCGCGACGGACTTTCCGCACGGGGTGAGCGAGTTCGAGGCGGTGGGGGTGGAGCAGGAGGCGAGCTTGCGGGTGAAGCCGCCTCGGGTGGCGGGGTCGCCGGTGGCGTTGGAGTGTGTGGTGCACAGCACGATGGGGCTCGGGAACTCGACGGTGGTCTTCGGGCGGGTGGTGCATGCCGCGATCGACGACGAGGTGATGGTCGACGGGCACGCCGAGGTCACCAGGTTGCGGCCGCTGTCCCGGCTGGGGAGGAACGAATGGGGCACGGTCGGTGAGGTGCTGGATCTCGCCCGGATCCGTTACGCGGACTGGGAGGGCCGGGGGCCGGAGACGGTGTGAGGGCCGCGGACCATAGGAAGGGGGCGTGGTGATGGAGAGCGTGGTGTTCGACATCGGCTCGACCCTCGTCCGTGAGGACCGCTACTGGGGCTCCTGGGCCGACTGGCTCGGGGTGCCCCGGCACACCCTGTCCGCGCTGGTGGGGGCCGTCGTCGCGCAGGGGCGGGACGACGGGGACGCGATCCGGCTGCTGCGGCCGGGCGTGGACATCGACGTCGAGCGGCGGGCACGGGAGACGGCGGGGCGGGGGGAGTGGCTGGACGAGTCCGATCTGTACCCGGACGTACGGTCCGCGCTCGGCGCCCTGCGGGAGTCCGGGCTGCGGGTGGTCCTGGCCGGGAACCAGTCGCTGCGGATGGGGGAGCTGCTGCGGGGAATGGGGCTGCCGGTCGACGCCGTGGCGACGTCCAGTGGATGGGGCGTCGTCAAGCCGGATCCGGAGTTCTTCCGGCGGGCGCTGGAGCTCGGCGGCGCCGCGCCCGGGGACACGGTGTACGTGGGTGACTACCCGGCCTTCGACATCCGCCCGGCGAAGGCCGCCGGGCTGCGGGCCGCGCATATCCGCCGGGGGCCATGGGCGTATCTGTGGGCCGATACGGCCGACGCGGCGATGGCGGACTGGCGGATCGACTCGTTGAGTGAGCTGGTGGAGATCGTCACCGGGCCGTCGGGGGCATGGTCCCCGTAAGGCCGCAGCTCAGGGCAGTGGTGTGCGCTGGGTGAGGAATTCACACCCGGTGCGATGCGAGTGCTTGCATATATCTACCGCACACCCTTCCCTGCCGCCCGGCATGGCGCTTGACTCGTCCCATGCCGCTCAGGGGGCGCCAGACCTGAGCGAAGGGGCCGCCGGACTCCTCCCTCCTCGGCCGGCGGCCCATCTCCCTGCCTGTCCGGCGGATATCCGAGCGGATCCGAGCGGATCCGAGCGGATCCGAGCGGATATCCGAGAAGTGCGTCAGCCTGCCGACTCGGCCGCGTGGGCGCTCAGCACACTGAAGCCGACGAGCGCGAAGAGCGCGATGCCCAGCAGAATCCGGTAGATCACAAACGGCATGAAGCTCTTACTTGAAATAAATTTCATGAACCACGCGATCACCACATATCCGACAACGAAGGCGATGACCGTCGCGAAGATCGTCGGGCCCCACTCCGTATGGCCCTCCGAGGCGTCCTTCAGCTCGAAGACGCCCGAGGCCAGCACCGCCGGCACCGCGAGCAGGAAGGAGTAGCGGGCCGCGGCCTCGCGGGTGTAACCCATCAGCAGTCCGCCGCTGATCGTGGCGCCCGACCGGGAGACGCCCGGCACCAGCGCCATCGCCTGGCAGACCCCGAATATGAGCCCGTCCCGGATGCTCAGCTCCTGGAGCGTCTTGCGCTGGTTGGCGACGCGATGGCGGCCGCCCGTCTCATCGCGGGCCGCACGCCGGTCCGCGAAGCCCAGCACGACGCCCATGACAACGAGGGTCGTGGCTATGAGCCGCAGGTCGCGGAACGGACCCTCGATCGCGTCCTGCAGCGTGAGCCCGAGCACACCGATGGGCAGCGAGCCGACGATCACCAGCCAGCCCATCTGGGCGTCGTGGTTGCCGCGCCACTCCTTGCTGAACAGCGAGCGGAACCAGGCCGACACGATGTTGACGATGTCCTTGCGGAAGTAGATGAGTACCGCGAGCTCCGTGCCGATCTGGGTGATCGCGGTGAAGGCGGGCCCAGGGTCGTTCCAGCCGGCGAACGCGGCCGTGAGCCGCAGATGGGCGCTGGAGGAGATCGGAAGAAACTCAGTCAACCCCTGGACCAGCCCGAGGATGAATGATTCAAACCACGACATTGAGTCTTCGCTATCCAAGGCTGATCGTGCGCTGCTCGGTACCTGGTCTCAGATGTCCAGGCATGACCGATTCAGGCGGGGCGGTCAGTGGGAGGCCGACCGTCGAGGATCAACGGCCGGTTGTGGGGGCAGCGTAGCGTCCCCGGGTGCACGGCCCATCAAGGGCCTGGTCAGACCATCGGTTCAGCGCTTTGACCTTGGGTACTCGGGGCTCGCCGGCCGCCCGCGGGCGCCTGGTGAGGATCAGCCGTGGACAGCCGAGGAGCTGAACCGTATGACCGCGATCGGGCACGACGGAGGCCGGGGAGGCCGACGGGACGGGGACGGGGGCGGCGCCGGAAACGGGCCGGGCGGGACGATCACCACCGAGGTCCCGGCGCGGCTGGACCGGCTGCCCTGGTCACGCTGGCACTGGATGATCGTGATCGGCCTCGGCACCGTATGGATTCTGGACGGTCTCGAGGTGACCGTCGTCGGCAATATCGCCAGCCGCCTCTCCGAGCCCGGCAGCGGGCTGCCCATCACCGACGCGCAGGTCACCGGGATGGCGGCGGCCCTCTATGTGGCCGGGGCCTGCACCGGGGCGCTGGTCTTCGGCTGGCTCACCGACCGCTACGGCCGCAAGAAGCTCTTCCTCATCACGCTCGGCGTCTATCTGGCCGCCACCGCGCTCACCGCCATCTCCTTCTCCGCCTGGTGGTTCTTCCTCTTCCGCTTCCTCACCGGCTTCGGCATCGGCGGGGAGTACGCGGCCATCAACTCCGCGATCGACGAGCTGATCCCCAGCAAGTACCGGGGCCGCGTCGACCTGGTCATCAACGGGAGCTTCTGGCTCGGCGCGATGGGCGGCTCGCTGCTCTCCGTGCTGATGCTGAACACGAACTTCTTCGCGCTGAACATCGGCTGGCGGCTCACCTTCGCCCTCGGCGTCGTCCTCGGCCTGGTCATCCTGCTGGTCCGGCGGAACGTCCCCGAAAGCCCGCGCTGGATGTTCATCCACGGCCGGGCGGAGGGCGCCGAGGAACTGGTCGCGGCGGCCGAACGGCGGATCGAGGACGAGACCGGGCGGCGCCTCCCCGAGCCGGACAAGGCCATCACCATCCGCACGCGGAAGAGCACCGGCTTCGTCGAGATCGCCCGGACGCTCTTCCGGGCGTATCCCCGGCGCGCGCTCCTGGGGCTGGGCCTCTTCATCGGGCAGGCGTTCCTCTACAACGCCATCACCTTCGGCTTCGGCTCGATCCTGGTGAAGTTCTTCGGCGTGCCCAGCGGCATCACCGGCTACTACTTCGCGGTCATCGCCTTTGGCAACTTCCTGGGGCCGTTGCTGCTGAGCAGGCTCTTCGACACGGTCGGCCGCCGGCCGATGATCTCGGGGACGTACATCCTCTCCGGTGTGCTGCTGTTCATCACGGCGTGGATGTTCGGCAACGGCTGGCTCAACGCGACCACGATGACCGCCTGCTGGTGCGTGGTCCTCTTCTTCGCCTCGGCCGGTGCGAGCTCGGCGTATCTGACGGTCAGCGAGGTCTTCCCGATGGAGACGCGCGCCCTGGCCATCGCCTTCTTCTACGCCATCGGCACGGCGGCCGGGGGCATCAGCGGTCCGCTGATCTTCTCGGATCTGACGGCGAGCGGAGTCGTCGCCGACACCGCGCTGGCCTTCTCCATCGGGGCGTCGCTCATGGTCGCGGCCGGGCTGGTCGCCGTCTTCCTCGCCATTCCGGCGGAGCGGCGTTCGCTCGAGGACATCGCCGAACCGCTGTCCGCACGCGCCGCGGCCACGTCGGCCTCCGCCACCGGACCGGTCGGCGGCTGACGGACGCCCGGCCGGCGGCTGACGGCCCCGGCCCCGTCAGCCCCGCGGGGGCCGTCGTCAGCCTCGCGGCGCCAGCTCGTCCGCCGCCGCGTCCTCCGTGGGCCGTACAGGCCGTACGGGCCGGATGCGGCCGCGTTTGCGCCAGGCCACCACCGCCCCCGCGATGGCGGGCACCGTGATGAAGGCCAGCGCGAGGAGGAAGACGGGCGAGGTGGGGGTGGTGGCGCGGCTGCCCGCGACCACGTACGCGGCGGTGTTCGGCACACTGCCCAGCCCGGTGGCCAGCAGGAACGACGGCCAGCTCATCCGGGAGACGGCCGCGCAGTAGTTGGCGGCGGCGAACGGCACGCCGGGGAACAGCCGGATCGCCAGCATCGACCGGAACCCGTGGTGGCTCAACTGCCGGTCCGCCGCCGTGAGCCAGCGGCCCCGCAGCAGCGGCCGCAGCGCGTCCTGCCCCAGCAGCCGCCCGAGGCCGAAGGCGATCCCGGCGCCGATCACCGTGCCGCCGATGGCCGTGGCCAGCCCGGCCTGGATGCCGAAGAGCGCACCGGCCGCCAGGTTCAGCAGCGGCCGGGGCACCAGCGCGGCGGTGCCCACCCCGTACGCGGCCGTGAACAGCACCACGGCCGTCCCGCCCGACAACTCCGGCCAGCCGTGGGCCAGCAGCCGCTGCGGCTGCCACAGCCAGACCGCGATCGCGGAACCGGTGAGCAGCGCGGCGAGCAATCCCAGCCGCGACCACGGCGAGAGGAGCACGGCGCGGGCGCGGCGCGTGGCCGGGTTCGCGGGCGGCGGGGCGACATCGAGCATCGGTGGAGCGTAACCGACCGGGCGCGGCGAACGCCGTGATGTCGTCGGGTTGTCGTCCGATTGTCGGCAGACCGTCGACAGAGGGTTCCGAACCACCCGCACCACCCACCCCGCACGTACCGAAACGCCCCGAAAACCATTCGACGCGGACCGAACAGTGCGCGAAGATCACAGCATGTTCCGGCTCGCCTTCCTCACGCCGACGTCCGCGGTCGCGGACGCGCCGAAGGCTGCCGTCCCCTCTCTCGCTCCGGCCGCGGTCGCCGCCCTCACCACGGACCCGCCCGCCGCCGTTCCCGCCGCCTGCCTCGACGGCGCCCGAAGCTGACCCTCCTCGGACAACTCCGACGGATCCCCCAGGGGGAGGGTCGGCGAGGTTCTGGGGTCCGCGCTTCCCACCCCGCTGACGAGGAGAGATCGTCGCATGTCCAAGCAGACGTATGTGCGCACCAAGCCGCATCTGAACATCGGCACCATGGGCCATGTCGACCACGGCAAGACCACGCTGACCGCCGCCATCACCAAGGTGCTGAGCGAGCGCGGCACCGGTGGCGCCTACGTGCCGGCGGACCGCATCGACCGGGCGCCGGAGGAGGCCGCGCGCGGCATCACCATCAACATCGCGCATGTCGAGTACGAGACCGACACCCGGCACTACGCGCATGTCGACATGCCCGGCCACGCCGACTTCATCAAGAACATGGTGACCGGCGCCGCCCAGATCGACGGGGCGATCCTCGTGGTCTCCGCGCTCGACGGTGTGATGCCGCAGACCGCCGAGCATGTGCTGCTGGCCCGCCAGGTCGGCGTCGACCACATCGTGGTGGCCCTCAACAAGGCCGACGCGGGCGACCCCGAGCTCACCGACCTCGTCGAGCTCGAGGTGCGCGAGCTGCTCTCCGCGCACGGCTACCCCGGCGACACCACGCCCGTCGTACGGGTCTCCGGGCTGCGGGCGCTGGAGGGCGACCCGCGCTGGACCGGGGCGATCGAGGCGCTGCTGGACGCCGTGGACACCTACGTACCGACGCCCGTGCGCCACACCGGGGCGCCGTTCCTGCTACCGGTGGAGAACGTGCTGACCATCACCGGACGCGGCACGGTCGTCACCGGCGCCATCGAGCGCGGCACGGTACGGGTCGGCGACCGTGTCGAGGTGCCCGGCACCGATGTGGCCACGGTGGTCACCGGCGTGGAGACCTTCGGCAAGTCCATGGAGTCGGCCGAGGCGGGCGACAATGTGGCGCTGCTGCTGCGCGGAGTGGCGCGGGACGCGGTGCGCCGCGGCCATGTGGTGGCCGCGCCCGGCAGCCTCGTGCCGCGGCGGCGCTTCACCGCGCGGGTGTACGTCCTCTCGGCGGCCGAGGGCGGCCGGCGGACACCGGTGTCCACCGGCTACCGCCCGCAGTTCTACCTCCGTACGGCCGATGTGGTCGGCGCCGTGGACCTCGGGGCCACCGCGGTGGCGCGCCCCGGTGACACGGTCACCATGACGGTCGAGCTCGGCCGTGCCGTACCGCTGGAGCCGGGCCTCGGCTTCGCGATCCGCGAGGGCGGCCGCACGGTGGGCGCGGGCACGGTGACCACCGTGCTGCCGTAGCCATCACGGCCCCGCCCGTCCGCCTTCCCCGTGCGGGGGAGGCGGGCGAGCGGAGGCCACGGCATGTGTGCGACGGCACAATGAGAGGGTGAACGAGCCGATACCCGTGAGCCGTGCCGTGGACGGCGGCATGGCCAAGCTGATGCCGGACCTGGACCGCCCGCGCGCCTGGCTGCTCACGGTGGACGGCGCCCCGCAGTCGTATGTGGACCTGGACGATCCGGCCCATCTCGAATTCGAGTACGCGCGGCGGATCGCCCATGTCCTGGACGCGGCCGCCGATCCCGGCGCCCCGCTCGACGTACTGCACCTGGGCGGTGGGGCGCTGACGCTGCCTCGCTATCTGGCCGCCACCCGCCCCGGCTCCCACCAGGTGGTGATCGAGGCCGACCGGGGGCTGCTGGAGCTGGTCGCCGAGCATCTTCCGCTGCCGTCCGGGGCGGACATCACGGTGCGCCCGGAGGACGCCCGGACCGCGCTGGAGGCCGGGCCCGAGGGGGCCGCCGATGTCATCGTGGCCGATGTCTTCGGCGGTTCGCGGGTGCCCGCGCATCTGACCTCCGTCGAGTACGCCCGCGCCGCGGCCCGGGCGCTGCGGCCGGGCGGGTGGTACGCGGCGAATCTGGCCGACGGGGCGCCGTTCGCCTTCCTCCGCTCCCAACTGGCCACCTACCGCACGGCGTTCGCGCATCTCGCCCTGATCGCGGAGCCGTCGGTGCTGCGCGGCCGCCGGTTCGGCAACGCCGTGCTGGTGGCCTCCCAGTCCGAACCGCCGGTCGCCGTGCTGGCCCGCCGCACCGCGGCCGACGCCTTCCCGGCCAGGGTCGAGTACGGGGAGGCGCTGGAGCGGTTCATGGGTGGCGCGGCGCCGGTGCGGGACGAGGACGCCACACCCTCGCCCGAGCCGCCGGACGGGGCGTTCAGCGTGGGCTGACCGGCTCCGGGGCGGTGTCCGTGGCGGCGGCCGGTCCGCCCTCGGCGACGGGCTCGGTCTCGCGCCGGCGCAGCCGCCGTACGTCCGGGACCGTCAGCACCGCCAGCGTCAGCGCCAGGATCAGCGCGGAACACCCCCACAGCGAGGCCGCCCGGCCGAACGCCTCCTCGGCCGGGCCCGCGAGCGCCGTGGCGAGCGGCACCATGGCGACCGAGCCGAACCAGTCGTACGCCGAGACCCGCGACAGCTTGTCCTCGGGGATCTCCTGGTGCAGCGCGGTCATCCAGGACACCCCGAACACCTCGACCGACACCCCGACCAGAAACATCACCACGGCCAGCGGCGCGACCGGCACCGGGACGGCGAGCGCGGCCGACGGCAGGGCGAGCGGCAGCACGCACAGGGAGCCCGCGAGCAGCATCCGGCGCGGCCGCCAGCGCACCATCAGCAGACCGCCCAGGACGGTGCCCGCGCCGAACGCCGCGAGCGCGAGCCCCCAGGGGCGCGCCCCGCCCAGATGGTCCTCGGCCACCAGCGGGCCGAACACCGCCTCCGCCGCTCCCACCACCGCGTTGACGACGGAGAACTGGACGACGATCGACCACAGCCAGGGCCGGCCGACGAATTCGCGCCAACCTTCGCGCAGATCCCGCAGCATGCCGCTGCCGGGCTCCCGCTGGGCGACGGCATGCACGTCGAGCAGCGAGCGCAGGGCGCCCGCGACCGCGAACGCGGCGGCGTCGACGGCCAGCACCCAGCCGGGGCCGACCACCGCGACCAGCGCGCCGCCGAGCGCGGCCCCGCCGATCTGCGCACCGTTCATGCCCATCCGGAACAGCGCGAAGGCGCGGGCGGCCTGTTCGCCGTTGACGCTGGAGAGCAGCATGCCCTCGGCGGCGGGGGCGAAGAACGCCTGCCCGGTGCCGCCGAGCGCGGACAGCACGGCCATCTGCCACAGCCGCGCCTCGCCGGACAGGACGAGCACGGCGAAGACCGCCTGCGAGAGGCAGTTGAGGCTGTTGGCCGCGACCATCACCCGATGGCGGGGCAGCCGGTCCGCCACCGCGCCGCCGATCAGCAGGAAGACGACCAGCGGAAGGGTGCGGGCCGCCGCCACGAGCCCGACGTCGCCGCCGTCCCCGCCCGCCTCCAGCACCGCGAACGCCGCCGCGATGAGGGCTCCGGCGTTCCCGAGGCCCGTCACCACGGCGGCGGTGGTCAGCAGTGTGTAGTTGCGACCGGCCCACGCGGGGCGGCGCGGTCGGAGGCGCGGGGCCGGAGGAGTCGTCACATCCGGACTATCCCTGGGGGCGGGCCCCGGCGTCCAACCGAATTCCGGCCGTCACGATCGGAGCGGTCAGAAGGTCAGGAGACCTCCGACTTCACCGGCCGCAGCGAACTCATGATCTTCTTGATGGTGGCGTCCGGGACCTCTTCCTTGGTGCCCTTGACGGAGTACAGGACCCAGGTGGCGAAGTCGCCGTTGGTGTCCGTGTAGGTCACGGTGACCGACTTGCCGTCGGTGGTGCACTTGTCGGTCTTCTTCACCCCGGTGACGGTGGCCGACGCGGTGTAGCCCTTGAGGCCGTGGGCGCTCTTGAACTTCTTGGCGTCGGTGACCTTGCGGGTCCCGGTCTGCTTCTGGTCGAAGGCGGCGAAGACCCAGTTCTCGGCCTCGATCTTGGCGGCCGACGCCTCGCTCTTGGCGCCCTGAGCGCCCTTCGAGCCCGCCCCGGCGGCGTGGCTCTTGTCGACGTAGCCGTCCTTGTCCTTGACCGAGCAGTAGTCCTTCTTGTACCTCGCCGGAGCGGACATGACCACGAGCGGCTTGCCCTTGTCATCCTCGAAACCGGTGCTCAGGCCGGGCGATTCGATCGTCCAGTCCGGGGGGACGTCGAAGGCGTTGTGCCGCTTGGGGCTGACCACCGGCTTCCAGCCGGGTATGACCGCCTTGACGTCGGTGGTGTCACCGCCGGCGCGCGGGTTGTCCGCACCGCCGCCGCCCGGGTCCTCGGTCGGTTCCTCGGAGGCCGGGGCCGACGTGGAGGCGGGCGTCTTGTCCTTCCCCTTCGACTCGTCACCGCCGTCGCTGTCGTCCTTGCCCAGGACCAGCGCACCGGTGATGGCCGCGGCCGCGACGACCGCGATGGCCGCGACGATGGCGATGGTGGTCGTGCGCTTCTTGTTGTCGCGCGGCGGCTGCGGTGCGCCGGGCGGGCCGGACGGAGTGCCCCACTGCTGGCCGGGCGGACCCTGCGGCGGGCCGTAACCGGGCTGCTGCTGCCCCGGCTGGCCGGACTGCCCCGGCTGCTGCTGGGGCGGCTGCTGATAGGGATTCGGCTGTTGATATCCCGGCTGCTGATACGGGTTGGGCTGGTTGTATCCCGGCTGCTGGTACCCCGGTTGCTGATAGGGGTTCTGGTCGTGCGGGTTGTTCTGCTCGCCCCCGGGCGGCTGCTGTCCTGGCCACATGGCCAGTAACGATAGAGGGGGCCGATGACGGCTGCTACGGCTGCCCCTTGAACTGCCCCTTTCCCCACTTGCTACCGGGTGGTAACTTCCGGGCATGTCAGAAACCCTGCCCTCCGTCGGTGAGATGCTCGCCGCCACGGTGCCCATGGTGCGCACCCTGAACCTGGAGTTCCGCGAGGCGTCGCCCGAGCGCGCGGTGTTGTGCCTGCCCGACCAGCCCGACTTCCACAACCATGTCGGCGGCCCCCACGCTGGTGCCATGTTCACCCTGGCGGAGTCCGCGAGCGGTGCCATCGTGCTGGCGGCGTTCGGTGATCAGCTCGGCCGTGCCGTACCGCTGGCCGTGCGTGCCGAGATCGGCTACAAGAAGCTCGCCAAGGGGCCCGTCACCGCGACCGCCACCCTCGGCCGGCCCGCCGCCGAGGTGGTCGCCGAGCTGGACGCGGGGGAGCGGCCTGAATTCCCGGTGAACGTCGCGATCACACGCGAGGACGGTGCGGTTACGGGCGAAATGTCCATCGTGTGGACCCTGCGCCCCCAGTCCTGAGCCCGACCTCCCCAGCCCCGAGTCCAGCCCCGAGTCCGTCCTCCCTTCGCCGGAGCCGACGCGAGCGGGAGCACGACTTGGGGATGATGGCGACCGCGCGCCGATTGAGTAGGCTTCCCGGCGTGCGCCACGTCCTGTCCGGCGCACGCCGGGAAGCGGTCGCCACATGGGGAGGAACCGGCGTTGCATATCGAGGAATGGCTCGAGACCGTGCCCGCGGTCAGCGTGTATCTGCTCGTGGGCATCGTCATCGGCCTGGAGAGCCTGGGAATCCCGCTCCCCGGCGAGATCGTCCTCGTCAGCGCGACGCTGCTGGCGGCCTCCCAGGACCACATCAACCCCTACATCCTGGGGACGTGCGCCGTCGCGGGCGCGGTGATCGGCGACTCCATCGGCTATCTCATCGGCCGCAAGGGCGGACAGCCGCTGCTCGCCTGGCTGGGCCGCAAATTCCCCAAGCACTTCAGCGCCGAGCACGTGGCCACCGCCGAGCGCTCCTTCCAGAAGTGGGGCATGTGGGCGGTCTTCGTCGGCCGGTTCATCGCGCTGCTGCGTATCTTCGCCGGGCCGCTCGCGGGCGTGCTGCGCATGCCGTACTGGAAGTTCCTCATCGCCAATGTGCTCGGCGGCATCGTCTGGGCCGGTGGCACCACCGCGGTCATCTACTCCCTGGGCAAGGTCGCCGAGGACTGGCTGAAGCGCTTCTCCTGGCTCGGGCTCGTGCTGGCTCTGCTCTTCGGCCTTGGCTCGATGCTGGTCATGAAGTGGCGCTCCAAGAAGGCCAAGGCCGCGGCGGTCACGGCGGCCGATTCCGGGACCGCCGAGCCGGAGCCGGTCCCGGCCGGGGACTAGGGCGGATCGGCCGGATCGGCCGGATCGGTTGAACCGGCTGGACCGGCTGCAGGGCTCTGCCGGAGCTGCCGGCCGGGGCAAGGAACGCGAAGGGGACGACCAGGTGGGAGAGACGGTGCGCGCCTTGATCTTCGGCATCGACGGGAAGGAGCCACAGATCGCCCCCGACACGTTCGTGGCCCCCACGTCGGTGGTGATCGGCGATGTCGTGCTGGCGGCGGGATCGAGCGTCTGGTACCAGGCGGTGCTGCGGGGTGACGGCGGCCCCATCGCCCTCGGCGCGGACAGCAACATTCAGGACAACTGCACGGTGCACGTCGACCCCGGATTCCCGGTCTCGATCGGCGAGCGGGTCTCGGTCGGGCACAACGCGGTCGTGCACGGCTGTACGGTCGAGGACGACGTCCTGATCGGCATGGGGGCGACGGTCCTCAACGGCGCCCGGATCGGTGCGGGGTCCCTGGTCGCGGCCCAGGCCCTGGTACCGCAGGGGATGGAGATACCGCCCGGTTCCCTGGTGGCGGGGGTGCCTGCGAGGGTGAAGCGCCCCCTCACTGACGAGGAGCGGGAAGGCATCAAACTGAACGCCCAGGTGTACGCGGACCGGGCGAAGCAGTACCGGGAAGCGCTCAGAAGCGGCGAATAGCCGGATGTGATCGGATGGTGGTCATGGACTGGGAAGCTTTTGCCGAGCGCATGGCCACCATGGCGCGGGATCTGTTGGCGCAGGAGTCCGTGGAGGCCACGCTGGATCGGATCAGCGCGTGCGCGGTGGACATCGTGGAGGGCTGCGACGCGGCCGGCATCCTGGTGCTCCACGGCAACCGAGTGGAGTCCCTCGCCCCCACCGAAGGGCTGGTGGTGCGTTCGGACCGGCTCCAGGGGCGGCTCCGCGAGGGGCCCTGCTTCGACGCCGCCCGCCGGCTGGACGGCGAGCGAGTGTTCCGGGTCAAGGACTTCACCGAGCCCGAGGAGCGCTGGCCGGATTTCGTCAGCGAGGCCCGCCACCTCGGCATCGGCAGCATGATGGGGTTCCTGCTCTACACCGAGCAGGAGAACCTCGGCGCCCTGAACCTCTACTCGCGGCACCCCGCCGCCTTCACCAAGGCCAGCGAGACGGCCGGCTGGCTGCTCGCCTCGCATGCGGCGGTCGCCTTCTCCAGTGCCCGCACCGCCGATCAGCTCCAGCAGGCGATCCAGACCCGGCACACCATCGGGGAGGCCATGGGCATCCTCATGGAACGCCTGAAGATCACCGAGGACGACGCCTTCGCGCTGATCCGGCGGGTGTCCCAGGAGCGCAACGTCAAGCTGCGGGACATCGCCCGGCAGATCTGCGAGAGCGGTGGAATCGACGACTGAAGCGTCGACCCGAGCCGACGCATCAGCCGAAGCGGCTCTTCCGGCCCGCGGTCTGGACCGGAAGGGCCTGGCCACCGTCGTCCCCCGGGGGTCGCTGCGATGGCGTGACGCCCAGGTACCCCCGGGACCTCCGGTGGTAACCCCATCGTCACCCGGATTTCGGCAGGGCCGGTGGGGCGCGAATCCCCTCCTTCGGCGGTCGCACCGGGCGTACCCGTGACCCGTGCGGCCTCCGGGGCGTCCTCACGGGCCGCCAGGTGGTGACGAGGGCCGCGGCCAGGAGGAGCTCGGCGAGGTCGCCGCCGTAGTACATGATCTCCGCGCCGCCCCGGACCTCGGCGATCGGGGCGTGCACGTCGACCCAGAAGCCCCCGTACATCAGCTGGGCGATGGCGGCGTGGGCGGCGATGGCGACGCCGAGGACCATCAGCCGGGCCGGCACCCCCGGCCGGGCCGGGGCCGGATCGGGACCGGCGATGACATACGCGAACAGCCAGCCCGAGAGCAGGAAATGGGCGTGCGTCAGCCAGTGCCATCCGGGGTGGCCCATGGTGGCGTCGTAGACGGGGGTGAAGTACAGGAGCACCAGCCCGCCGGTGGTCAGCAGCAGGGCGGTGACGGGGTGGGCGAGCAGCCGCGCGGGACGGGAGCGGAGCACGGCGGTCAGCCGTCGGCCGCGGTCCGGGGGCAGGGCGCGCAGCAGCAGGGTGACCGGGGCCGCGAGCATCAGTGCGAGGGGCGCGTACATCCCGAGCAGCAGATGCTGGGCCATATGGCCGCGGAAGTCCTCATGGGCGAACGGCGCGAGCGGCGGCAGCAGCGCCATGGCCACCAGGGCGAGCCCGGCCGCGAAGCTCAGCGACCGCGCGAGCGGCCAGCGCTGAGCGGGGTGGCGGCGACGGGCGCGGCGGACCGTCAGCGCGTAGGCGGCGGCGCACCCCAGCAGGGCGAGGGCCGGCAGCCATACGTCCAGGGGACCGCCGCCCCCGCCGTGGCCATGGCCGGGATGCGCCGCGCCGCCACCCATCACACGCGCCCGGTGGCGCGGGGCGCCTCGGGGCCGGAGGGCGCCCCGCCGCGCTGCAGCAGATAGCCGCCGGCCACCAGAAGGGCGCCCAGGACGAGGAAGCCGGCGTCCCACCACGGCTGCTCCGGGCCGCCGTGGACATGGTGGATGCCGAGGATCTGGTGGTCCAGCAAGCCCTCGACGAGGTTGAACAGGCCCCAGCCGACCAGCATCCAGCCCCACAGGACGCGGGAACCCCACACCCGGCGCCGGTCGTGGGTGACCCGGGCGTAGAGGATGGCCAGCCCCAGCAGCACCGAGATCCAGCACACCGCGTGGAAGATGCCGTCCCACACGGTGTTCATCCGCAGACCGGAGACGGTGTGCGGGTTGTAGTACCGCACCCCGATGCGGTCGTGGTTGGTGCTGCTGAGCATGTGGTGCCACTGGAGCAGCTGGTGCAGCAGGATTCCGTCGAGGAATCCGCCGAGCCCCACCCCCAGCACGATCCCCGGCAGCCGGATGACGCGCGACGCGGGCAGACCGGCCCGGGCTTCCTCCGCCGTGGTGGCCATCACCGCTCTCCGTCCTGACGACAGCGTGTACCTCCGCACTCTTCGCCTCCACGGCTTCCCGGCCGGACCGGCTTCGTCACGCGCCCGCGTCGTCTTTCCGCCATCTCGCCGAGCCGAACCGAGTTGAACCGAGCCGAGCCGAGGCGGGGCGGGCCATCCGTCAGGCGGTCCGTCCGTCAGCGCCGCGCCTCAGCGCCGTCCGCTCAGGCGGCGGTGACGGTGAACAGCCCCCCGTCGGGGTCGCACAGGATCGCCTGACGGCCCGTGGGAGAGGCGTCCGGCGGGAGGGCGACCGTGCCACCGGCGGCGCGGGCCGCCGCCACGGCGGCCGTCACATCGGGGACGCGGAAGTGGACGTACCAGCGCGGCCGGACCCGTGGGTCGGGCGCCTGCTCGACCGCGCCGCCGTGGACCACCGCCAGCTTGCGGCCCTCCTCGCGCACGATCACCTCGTCGTTCTCGTACTCCACGGAGCAGTTGCCCTCCGGTGACGCCCAGCCGAAGACCTCGCCGTAGAAGAGGGCGGCCGCGAACGCGTCACGGGTCCGCAGCGCCAGCCAGGCCGGGGCGCCCTCCTCCGGACCCGACGGCCAGCCGGGCAGCGTCTCTCCCGCCCAGAAGCCGAAGACGGCGCCGTCGGGGTCGGCGGCCAGCCCGGCGCGGCGGCCGGTGCCGAACGGGAGCGGGCCGACGCCGACGGTGCCGCCCCGCTCACGGATGTGTGCCGCGGTGGCGTCCGCGTCCGCCACGCCGAAGAACGGCGTCCAGGCGACCGCGCCCCTGAGGCTGTTCGCGAGCGCCCCGACCCCGGCCACCGGCGCTCCGCCGAACAGCGCCGTACGGAACCCCTCACCCAGTCCGGTGGGGCGCCAGGTCCATCCGAGCACCGCGGTGTAGAACTCCTGCGCCGCCTGGAGGCTGGGGGCGGCGAGACTCACCCAGCAGGGGAATCCCGGCCGTACCTGGCCGATCGGCTTCATGGGCACCACTCCTCACAACTCCGCCCCGACACCACCGCGGGGGACTGCACCGATGTACCCCGCCAGCCGGGTGCTATGCCCCGTCAGCGGCGCGGGGCCAGGTGTCCGGGGCGATGTGATGCCAGATGTTCTGAGCCTGCACCAGCAGGGTGCCCAGGACGGCGGTGGTGCCGGGGGAGACGCTGCGCTGATCGCAGATCACCTTGTGCAGGGCGTCGTGGCGCCGTTCCACGGAGTCCAGTGCCTCCTCCAGCCGGGCGTGCGCGTCATCGGGGGTGGAGAGCAGAGAGATCAGATCCGCCCGGGCCGCGCACGCGGTCGCCAGGTCGCACAGGAGTCGGCCGTAGTCGCCGAGCGCCCGTTGATCGGGGGAGGGAATGGTGCGGTTCTCGTCGGCGATGTCGATCATGGTGTTGGTGATCCCGCCGATCTGGGCGACGATCGCTCCCCACCGCTGGTCCTCGCTCTCGGCGGGAAGCGGCGGCAGCTTCTTGCGCGACTTCCACGGCAGCCGGGGATTCAGCCGGAGACTCTCATGGCTCCACAGCCGAGCGGATCGCAGGCTCGCCTGCCACTGCTGGAGGCGATCGGACAGCCGCCGCCAGTCGGCGGCCGTCGCTTCGGACCAGTCGTCATGGGCCAGTCCCTCCGCCATGCCCGCGAGGGCGCCCTCGGCACCGCGTGCGAGGCTGCTGAGGTTCTCCCGTACGTTCCGCAGATGGACCGGCGGGACGATCAGCGCGTTGACCGCGATGCCTATCGCGGCACCCAGCACGGCCTGCAGCAGCCGGTGGGAGACCGTGAGGCTGGACACGGGGCCGGAGGTGAGGGTGAACAGCGCGGTGGTGGGGCCGTAGATGCCCTGGTCGCCGAGGCGGGGCCAGTTGCTGAGCAGCATCACGACGGGCAGGACGAGGGCCACCGAGATCAGGATGTTCCCCGTCAGGGCCTCGGCCCCCGCCGCCAGCAGCGTGCCCACGGCGATGGCCACCAGTTGCTGCACCCCCTTGAACAGCGAGCGGTAGACGGTGGCCTGGACCAGGACCACCGCCACCCACGGCGCCATCAGTGCCACCGGGTCCTTCAGCCACCACCCCGAGACCGCCCAGGCGAGGGTGGCCGCTCCGGCCGCCTTCAGCGACTGCACGAGCAGGTCCCGCTCCCGCCCCGGCCCCTGCCACGCCCGCGCCGCGGCGTCCACGATCCCCCGGGCTTCGGCCCGCAACAGGTACAGCTTCTCGTTCACGTGCCCCATGGCGTAGTGGGTTCCTGGAGCACGTCGGCTTATGCCTGGCCGGGCGGGGGCCCGGGCCGCAGGCCGCTCAGCCCGTGGCCAGCAACAGCGTGCCCACCAGGGCGAGTCCGGCGCCCGTGGCCTGGACCACCCGCAGCCGCTCGCCGAGCAGTCCGCGGGCCGCGAGGGCGGTCACCACGGGGTAGAGGGAGGCGAGCACCGCGGCGACGGTGACCGGGCCGTGGTGGGCGGCGAGGTTGTACGTGCCGTTGGCGGCCACGTCGGCCAGGCCCACGAAGGCGAGCGTGGGCAGCGACGCCCACACCACACCCATCCCGCCCTCGGGCAGCCCGGGGCTGCCGCGCCGTACGGAGACCAGCAGCGCGCCGCCGCCGACCGCCACATTGCACACCCGCTGCACGAACAGCGCGAGGAACAGCCCGGTCAGCGTGTGCGACGCCTCGGCGATCAGCGCCATCACCGAGCCGAAGCCCAGCGCGGCCACCATGGTGAGCAGCAGCGTCTGCCGCTGGACGGGCGCCCCGCCGGTCTGCGGACCGCTCGCCAGGACCACACCCGCGACCGCCACCACGACGCCCGAGACCTGGAGCAGCCCCGGCCGCTCGCCGAGCACCAGCGCGACGCCGAGCGGCACGATGACCCCGCCGAGCGCGCCGAGCGGGGAGACGACGCCCATCGGGCCGAGGGCGAGCGCCCGGTAGAAGCACAGCATCGCGGCCGGGCCGACCACACCGGCCGCCGCGGCGAACCACAGCTGCGGGCCCGCCTCGGACCATCCGCCGGTGGCGACCACGATGGCGCCGAGGACGGTGACCGCGATGATCTGGGAGACGACGACCACGGTGAGCGCGGGTGTGCGCCGGGTGAGCAACCCTCCGCCGAAGTCGGCCAGCCCCCAGAGCAGGCTGGTGGCAAGAGCGAAGAGTGCGGACATGGTGAAACCTCGCCGTACAGTGTGGTGGACGTGGGAGTACAGCCCACGGTAGTTCACTGCACTCGACTATGCCATTCACTATTTTGGACGGATGGACGGACCGGAACGTGACGGACCTCGACCAGCTCACGCAGTCGCTCGCCCGCAACCTCAAACGGTGGCGCAATGAACGCGGCTTCACCCTCGACGCCCTGGCGGCCCGCGCCGGGGTCAGCCGGGGCATGATCATCCAGATTGAGCAGGCCCGTACGAATCCGAGCGTGGGCACCACCGTCAAGCTCGCCGACGCGCTCGGCGTGAGCATCACCACACTGCTCGACTACGAGCAGGGCCCCCGGGTGACCTTCGTCCCGCCCGACCAGGCGGTGCGGATGTGGTCCACCGAGGCGGGCAGCTACACCGCGCTGCTCGTCGGCACCGAGGCGGACGGCCCGCTGGAGATGTGGGAATGGCGGCTGATGCCCGGCGACGAGAGCAGCTCCGATCCGCATCCGTCCGGCACGGTCGAGCTGATCCATGTGACGGCGGGCGAGCTCACGCTGGTGCTCGGCGGTGAGACCCACACCGCCCCGATCGGCACCTCCGTGGCGTTCGAGGCGAACACCCCGCACACCTACCGCAACGACGGGACGGCGCCGGTGGAGATGACCATGGCGGTGTCGGTGCCACCCGCGCGCTGAGGCCGCCAGGTCCGGGCCCTCGTGCCCTGCTCCGACTGCTAATTTGGCGGCATGAGTACGCCGATGGATGCCTTCGACGAGGTCCGTCCCGCCGTCGAGTGCCTGGACCTGCTGACCGCTCCCGTCGCCGAGGCGCTGCGCACCTGGCGCGGCTCGGAACCGGTGGAGCAGGTGCTCTTCGTGGACACGGACCCGGACAAGGCCGACACCGCCGTGCTCGTCGAGAACTACGGCTCCTGGCTGCTGGAGCAGTCCGCCAACTGCGTGGTGGTCGCGGGCAGGCGGGGCGGCGAGACCACCCTGGCCGCCTGCCTGGTCCTGGCCCACACCCGCGCGGACGTCAACGGCGTGGTGCGCCGCCACCTCGGCGCGCGCAAGGCGTCGTTCGCCCCGATGGACACGGCGACGGGCGAGAGCGGCATGGAATTCGGCGGCATCACCCCGATCGGGCTCCCCGCCGACTGGCCGCTCCTGGTGGACGCCGCCGTGGCCGACATCCCGTACGCCCTCATCGGCAGCGGCAGCCGACGCGGCAAGCTCATCGTGCCGGGCAAACTGCTCGCCGGCCTCCCGGGCGCGGTGGTCCTGGAGGGCCTGGGCGCCTGAGGTGCTCAGCCCAGCCGGGGGATCTCGATGGCCGGGCAGCGGTCCATCACCATGGCGAGTCCGGCGGCGCGGGTGCGGTCGTACGCTTCCGGGTCGATGACACCGAGCTGGAACCAGACGGCCTTGGCGCCGATGGCGACGGCCTCGTCGGCGACCGGGCCCGCCAGGTCGCTGTTGACGAAGACATCGACCACATCGACCGGGAACGGGATCTCGGCGAGTGAGCCGTAGCCGCGCTCGCCGTGCACCGTCTCGGCCTTCGGGTGGACGGGCACGATGCGCTTGCCGAAGCGCTGGAGGACATCGGCGACGCCGTATGCCGCACGCTGCTGGTTCGTCGACAGGCCCACGATGGCCCAGGTGTCGCCCAACTCGGTGAGGATCGTGCGGACCGTCGCCGGGTCGCCGTACATGCCTGCCTCCTGTGGTCGCGATGCGGTCTCTTCGCAGCAGAACCGGCCGGGTACCCCGGAGATTCCCCGGGGCGCGCCGGGGTGTCAACCCCGACGAACGTCAGGGGTCTGACCTGGCCGTTCGCCAGAGGTGGCGGGCCTTCGCCGTTTCTACGGTCACTGGCCATGGATTCAAGGACGCGATACGGCTTCGGCCGTCGACTGCTGCTCTCGGTGGCGCTGTGTGCTGCCGGGGCGGGAGCGGTGATGTGGCTGTCGCCCGGTGGGCTGGGCGACGCGGAGCGGGTGGAGGTCACGGGCGGCGTCTCGGTGTCGGTGTACCGCGTGGTGGCCGACGCGGTGGCGGGGGCGCCCTCGTGGGCCGGGTCGCTGCTGGAGATGGCCACCGAGGGCACGCTGGTGGCGCTGGGGCTGCTTCTGCTGTGGACGTGGTGGTCGGCCTTCCGGCGCGGGGACGCCTCTGGCGTGGCCGGAGCCGTGCTCACCGGGATCGGCACCGTGGCCGCCTACGCGGCGAGCGAGGGGGTGAAGCTGGTGGTGGACGAGGAACGGCCGTGCCGGGCGGTACGGGGCGTCGTGGCGGTGGCGGAGTGTCCCGAGCCGGGGGACTGGTCGTTTCCGAGCAACCACGCCACCCTCGCCACCGGGATCGCGGTCGGACTGACGGTGCTCAGGCCCCGTCTCGCCGCGGTGGCGCTGCCGTTGGCGGGGGTGGCGACGCTGCTGCGGGTGGCGGTGGGGGTGCACTATCCGCACGATGTGGCCGCCGGTGCGCTGATGGGCGCCGCCGCGGCGGCGGCGACGCTGGTCGTGGCGGGCCCTCCGGCCGTACGGGCGGTCTCAGCGCTGTTCGGGCGCGCGCGGCGGAAGGATTCCGGCCTCGTGGGCGACCACGGCGGCGGCCGCCCGGTTCTCCACGCCCAGCCGGGCCAGGATCGAGCTCACATGGGCCTTGACCGTCCCCTCGACGACATGCAGCCGACGGGCGATCCGACCGTTGGACAGCCCGCCGCCGAGCAGGGCCAGCACCTCCCGCTCCCGGGTGGTCAGGGCGTCGACCCGCTCACGGGCGGCGGTACGGCGGTCGGCCAGGGCCCCCGCGCCACCGGACGCCAGATGCGCCACGACGCGGGCCGCGACCTTCGGTGACAGATAGGCGGCGCCGTCGGCCACCGCGCGCACCCCCGCGATCAGCTCCTCCGGTTCACCGGACTTGATGAGGAAGCCCATGGCGCCGCCGCCCAGCGCCTGGAGGATGTAGTCGTCCTCGCCGAAGGTGGTCAGCATGATGACACCGGTGGCCGGGGCCGTCCGGTGGATCTCGCGGGCGGCCTCGATACCGCCGGTTCCGGGCATGCGGATGTCCAGCACCGCCACCCGGGGCCGGTGGCGGTGCACCAGCTCCACCGCCTGGTGGCCGTCGCCCGCCTCGGCGACCACGGTGATGTCCGGATCGGTGGCGAGCACGGCCCGGATGCCCGCGCGGATCATCGGCTCGTCGTCGGCGATCAGGACCCGGATCATCGGACGCCCTTCCCGGTGAAGGCGTCGGCGGACATCAGGGTGCCGTGGCGGAAGCACAGCCGGTAGACGTCCCCGGAGCGGTCGTCGAAGGGGTCGGCCGTCATCGCGTAGTACTCGCAGACGATGTCCGTCCCCCTCGGTTCGGCGGCCGTCGGCCGGTGGCCGGTCTGGTGCTCCGGCAGATACCGTGCGATCCGGTCGCGGTCCTGTCCGATGCGCAGCCGGGCGTAGTCGTCCGGGGCCAGCACCGACTCCCGGGCCCTCAGTGTGTCCCATATCCGCAGCGCCCCGATCAGCAGGGCCCCCGCGACCAGGGGCACCATCAGCGCCGCGAGCAGGGTGCGGCCGAGCCGGCGGCGGGCGCGCCGGTGGTCATCCGCCACCGCGCCGTCCGCGTTGCCGGGGGCGTCGGTGCCGTCCGCGGCGCCGGGGACGTCCACGCCGCCCGCGTTGCCGGGGACGTCCGGGGCGTGGGGCGTGGCCTGCGCCGCTCGCCGCGCCGCGGGCGTACGGGGAAACGTGGCGCGGACGGCGAAACCGCCCGCCTCGGGGCCGTATCCGAAGGTGCCCCCGGCCAGCCCGACACGCTCGTCCAGGCCGATCAGGCCGAAGCCCTCGCCACCGGAGCGCACGGGAGCGGTGGCGGACGCGGGGCCGTTCACCACCCGGACCCCGGTCTCCTCCGCCGTATGCCGGACATGGACGGTCGCCTCCGCGCCGGGCGCGTGCTTGGCCACGTTGGTCAGCGCCTCCTGCACCACACGGCACATGGCGCGCTCCACGTCCGGCGGCAGCACGCCGGGCTCGCCGTCGATCCGCAGCCGGACGGCAAGGCCCGACGCCGACGCCCGTTCGATCAGCTCCGCCACATCCGCGCCACCCGGCTCCGGCGGCGCTCCGTCCGGCTCCTGGCGCAGTACGCCGATCGCCTCGCCGAGGCGGTCCACGGCTGCCGCCGCCCTGGCCCTGATGTCCCGGGCGGCCTCCCGATGGCCGTCCGCCAGCCCGGGCGCCAGCTTGAGGGCCCCGGCCGAGAGGGCGATCAGGCTGAGTTCATGGCCGAGCACATCGTGCATGTCCTGCGCGATACGGGCCCGCTCCCGCAGCCGGGCCTGCTCGGCGATCAGCCGCTGCTCGC
>NZ_JAAAYH010000880.1:0-1125 GCF_018035285.1 Streptomyces sp. MK37H
CTAGTGACCTGAGTCAGAGGTTTGTCGTTAGTTCGGTATGAGTCGTCCGGGTCCGAAGATTCCGCCGTTGTCACTGACTGATGCCCAGCGGGCGGAGCTGGAGGGGTGGGTGCGTCGTCGCACGACGGCCCAGGCGTTGGCTCAGCGGTCGCGGATCGTGCTGGAGTGCGCGGAGGGCCACTCGATCATGGAGGTGTCACGCCGGCTGCGGGTTGCCCCGGACACGGTCCGCACCTGGCGACGGCGCTTCCTGGAACATGGCCTGGACGGCTTGTCCGACGAGTCGCGGCCCGGTGTTCCGCGGAAGATCACTGATGCCGATGTCGAGCGTGTGATCGTCAAGACGCTGGAAGAGACCCCGAAGAACGCAACCCACTGGTCCACCAGGTCGATGGCCGCGGCCACGGGAATGTCGCAGTCGGCCATCTCGCGGATCTGGCGGGCGTTCGCCCTGGCCCCGCACCGCACGCAGACGTTCAAGCTGTCCACGGACCCGCTGTTCATCGACAAAGTCCGCGACGTGGTCGGGCTCTACCTCGACCCGCCGGAGAAGGCCCTGGTCCTGTGTGTGGACGAGAAGTCGCAGATCCAGGCGCTGGACCGCTCCCAGCCGGTCCTGCCGATGATGCCCGGCGTTCCCGAACGCCGCAGCCACGACTATGTCCGGGCCGGCACCACCACCTTGTTCGCCGCTTTGGAAGTGGCGACCGGGAAGGTCATCGGCTCCCTGCACCGCCGGCACCGGGCCGTGGAGTTCAAGAAGTTCCTGGCCAGGCTCGACAAGGAGGTTCCGGCGGGTCTCGGCGTGCACCTGATCCTGGACAACTACGCGACCCACAAGACGCCCGAGGTCAAGAAGTGGCTGCTGGCGCACCCGCGTTTCCACCTGCACTTCACGCCCACGAGCTCGTCCTGGCTGAACCTGGTCGAGCGGTGGTTCGCCGAACTTACGCAGAAGAAGCTCAAGCGCGGCGTCCACCGCTCCGTCCAGGCTCTCGAACGCGACATCCGGGCATGGCTGGCCGACTGGAACGAGCAGCCGCGACCGTTCGTCTGGACGAAGACAGCCGACGAGATCCTCGACAAAGTCGCCGCATACTGCCACCGAATCTCTGACTCAGGTCA
>NZ_JAAAYH010000881.1:0-1097 GCF_018035285.1 Streptomyces sp. MK37H
TGCCTACCTGGACGCGCTCGCCCAGCACCGCCGGGCGCATGGCCTGGCCGGTACCTCGCTGGCATGGGGTCTGTGGGCCGACTCCAGCGGGATGACCGGGGAGTTGGACGAGGCCGATGTGTCCCGGATGAGCCGGGGTGGCGTCGTCGCGCTCTCGGCCGCCGAGGGTCTGGAGCTGTTCGACGCCGCGTACGGCACGGACGAGGCGCTGCTCGTACCCGTACGGCTCGACCTGGCCGTGATGCGCGCCGAGGCGGCGTCAACCGGTGTCGTGGCGCCGCTGCTGCGGGGGCTGGTGCGGGTTCCGGCGCGGCGTGCGGCGGAGGGCGCGGCGGCGTCGGGTGCGCTGGCGCGGCGGCTCGCCGGTCTGAGCGAGGCCGAGCAGCTCGACGCCCTGCTGGAGTTGGTCCGTACGCAGGTCGCGGCCGTACTCGGCCATGACTCGCTGGACACCGTGGAACCGCATCGCTCCTTCCGTGAGCTGGGCTTTGACTCGCTGACGGCGGTGGAGTTGCGGAACGCGCTGGGCGCGGTGAGTGAGCTGCGGCTGCCCGCGACGCTGGTCTTCGACTACCCGACGCCTGCGGTGCTCGCGGACTTCCTGCGTACTGAGGTGGTTGGTGCTGCGGCCGCGGTGGCGGGTCCGGTGGTGGTGTCGGCCGCCGATGATGAGCCGATTGCCATCGTGGGGTTGGGTTGCCGTTATCCGGGTGGGGTGGAGACTCCGGAGGATCTGTGGCGGCTGGTCATGGAGGGCCGGGACGCGATCTCCGAGTTCCCCACCGACCGTGGCTGGGATCTGGATGGGCTCTACCACCCGGACCCCGACCACCCGGGCACCTCGTACTCCCGAGAGGGCGGCTTCGTCGACCGGGCGGGCCACTTCGACCCGGGCTTCTTCGGGATCTCGCCGCGTGAGGCGCTGGCGATGGATCCGCAGCAGCGGTTGCTGCTGGAGACGTCGTGGGAGGCGTTCGAGCGGGCGGGCATCGACCCGGGCGTGCTGCGCGGCAGCCGTACCGGCGTGTTCGCGGGCGTCATGTACCACGACTACGCGTCCTCGCTGCCGGCACTTCCGGAGGGCGTGGAGGGATTCG
>NZ_JAAAYH010000882.1:0-1094 GCF_018035285.1 Streptomyces sp. MK37H
CGCCTACCTGGACGCCCTCGCCCAGCACCGCGCCGCCCAGGGCCTGCCCGCCACCTCGCTGGCCTGGGGTCTGTGGGCCGATTCCAGTGCGATGACCGGTGAGCTGGACGACGCGGATGTGTCCCGGATGAGCCGGGGCGGTGTTCTCGCGCTCTCCGCGACGGAGGGTCTGGAGCTGTTCGACGTCGCGGGCCGCCTCGGCGAGGCGGTGCTGGTGCCGATGTCGCTGGACATGGCCGCGCTCCGGGCGCAGGCGGGCAGCGGTGCGCTGGCGCCGCTGTTCCGTGGGCTGGTGCGGGTTCCGGCGCGGCGTGCGGCGGAGGGCGCGGCGGCGTCGGGTGCGCTGGCGCGGCGGCTCACCGGGCTGGACGAGGCCGAGCAGCTCGATGTGCTGCTGGACCTGGTCCGTACGAACGTCGCGACGGTGCTCGGATACGCCGGGCCGGAAACGGTCGAGCCCGACCGCTCCTTCCGTGAGCTGGGCTTTGACTCGCTGACGGCGGTGGAGCTGCGGAACGCGCTCGGTGCGGTGAGTGAGCTGCGGCTGCCCGCCACGCTGGTCTTCGACTACCCGACGCCTGCGGTGCTCGCCGAGTTCCTGCGTGCCGAGGTTGTCGGCGCGGCGGCCGCGGTGGCGGGTCCGGTGGTGGTGTCGGCTCCCGATGATGAGCCGATCGCGATCGTGGGGTTGGGCTGTCGCTACCCGGGTGGGGTGGAGACTCCGGAGGATCTGTGGCGGCTGGTCATGGAGGGCCGGGACGCGATCTCCGAGTTCCCCACCGACCGTGGCTGGGACCTCTCGGCGCTCTACCACGAGGACCCGGACCACAGCGGAACGAGCTACGCCCGCGAGGGCGGCTTCGTGGAGGACGCCGGACACTTCGACCCGGGCTTCTTCGGGATCTCGCCGCGTGAGGCGCTGGCGATGGATCCGCAGCAGCGGTTGCTGCTGGAGACGTCGTGGGAGGCGTTCGAGCGGGCGGGCATCGACCCGGGTGCGCTGCGCGGCAGCCGTACCGGTGTCTTCGCGGGCGTCATGTACCACGACTACGCCTCGCTGCTGGAGCGGGTGCCCGAGGGGGTCGAAGGCTTCC
>NZ_JAAAYH010000883.1:0-1081 GCF_018035285.1 Streptomyces sp. MK37H
ATGCTCGCGTCCACTGTGTGGTTCCCGGGTTGCGAACAGTCGCACCGGTGAATCAGTTCCACTTTAATTAATTGAAGAGTGTGCTTGTTCGCTAGAACCCGATAGGGTTTCGGTGGTCATTGCGTTAGGGAAACGCCCGGTTACATTCCGAACCCGGAAGCTAAGCCTTTCAGCGCCGATGGTACTGCAGGGGGGACCCTGTGGGAGAGTAGGACGCCGCCGAACAATCTTTGAAGGACCCTTGGTCCCAGCGTGCATGCTGGGACCAAGGGTCCTTTTGTTTTTTGCTGGGCCCGCATCGGTGCGACCGGTGCGGGAGAATGGTTGAAGTACATGAAGACAGGAGTCACGCCGATGTCCACCAACTCTCCCGACGACCGGTCGGGCCGCGAGCCGCGGCGCCAGGACGCCGGCGACCGGCGGGAGGCCCGCGGCTCCGGGCCGCGCCGCGACGGCGGTCGTGGTGGTTTCCGGCGTGACGACCGCCGCGATGAGCGGCCGCGCGGGCCGCGTCGCGATGATGACCGTGGCGGGTTCCGCCGCGATGACGACCGTGGTGGCCACCGGCGCGATGAGCGCCGCGATGACCGGCGAGACGAGCGCCGGGATGATCGCCGGGACGACCGGCCGCGTGGGCCGCGTCGGGACGATGAGCGCGGAGGCCGCCCCGGCGGCTATGGGCGCCGTGACGACCGGGGTGGCCGCCCCGCCGGGCGATACGAGCGCCGGGACGACCGGCGGGATGACCGCCGGGACGATCGTCGTGATGACCGTCGGGACGATCGTCGTGACGAGCGGCCGCGTGGGCCTCGCCGTGATGACCGCGACGGTGGCTTCCGCCAGGGCGGTTTCCGCCGGGACCGTGACGATCGGCCGGGCTTCCGCCGGGACGATGACCGTGGTGGCTATCGGCGCGATGAGCGTCGGGGTGAGCGCCGCGACGATCGTCGTGACGACCGTGGTGGGTTCCGTCGCGATGACCGCGATCGTGACCGTGGCGGCCGGGGCGGCGGCTACGAGCGCCGTGATGAGCGGCCCTCGTACCGTCGTGATGATGACCGTGGTGGGTTCCGGCGTGATG
>NZ_JAAAYH010000884.1:0-977 GCF_018035285.1 Streptomyces sp. MK37H
CCGATCATGTGACTGCGTCGTGTCTTGGTCGTTGATGTGGCATGGGGCGGGGTGATCTGACGGATGCGGAGTGGGAACGACTGCGGCCGTTCCTGCCGGTCAGCAACGGGCGTTGTGGCAGGTGGCGGGATCACCGGCAGGTGATCGACGGGATCTTGCACCGTGTGCGAACCGGGGTGCAGTGGCGTGATCTGCCCGAACGGTTCGGGCCGTGGAAGACCGTCTATGAACGCCACCGGCTGTGGTCGGCCGACGGTACCTGGGAACGCCTGCTGCAGCAGGTCCAGGCCGCGGCCGACGCCGTCGGCGACATCGACTGGGACATCGCGGTCGACTCGACCATCGTGCGCGCTCACCAGCACGCGGCCGGTGCCCGCATCGATCCGCCGCCGGCGACCGCGTCAAAGGGGGCCGAAACAGCAGAACACCAGGACGAGCCACCATGGCAGAGCCTGCTCGCCCGCCTGGTGGAGGTGGTGCAGGAGGTGAGGGCCTGGGCCGCTCGCGCGGCGGGCTCACGAGCAAGCTCCACCTGAGCTCCGACGGCCGCTGCCGCCCGCTGTCCCTGATGGTCACCGGGGGACAGCGGGCCGACTGCACCCAATTCCAGCCGGTGCTCGAGAAGATCCGCGTTCCACGGCCGGGACTGGGCAGACCGCGCACGAAGCCCGACAGCCTCGCCGCCGACAAGGCCTACAGCAACGGGCCCTGCCGCGACTACCTGCGACGACGAGGCATCCGGCACACCATCCCGGAGAAGACCGACAGCCAGGCCGCCCGCTTACGCAAAGGCTCCCGCGGCGGACGGCCACCCGGATTCGACGAGGAGCGCTACAAGAAGCGCAACACAGTCGAGCGGGCGATCAACAGGTTGAAGCAGTCCCGGGCCGTGGCCACTCGCTACGACAAACGCGGCTACGTCTTCCTCGGCACTGCCACCACGGCCGCCCTGGTCATTTGGCTTCGCACGTGATCGC
>NZ_JAAAYH010000885.1:0-966 GCF_018035285.1 Streptomyces sp. MK37H
ATCTCGGCGAACAAGAACGTCAAGTTCAGTGCCTATCCCAATGCCTCGATGCGCAAGATCGCGCAGGCGCTGATCGCGGCGGGCAATGACTTCCGGTTCGACATGTCCGACCAGGCTCCCGCCTCCTTCGGTGGCAAGCCGGCGCAGGGCGAGTGGAAAGCGCTCCAGGACTTTCTCAAGAACCCGAGGAACGTCGATGGCATCCAGCGCCAGCTGGAGCGGGATGCCGCCAAGGCGTACAAGAACTGACCACTCGACCGGGAGAGAAGCACATCATGTCGACCGCGACAGCGGACGGCGCGGCCACGCCTGGCCGGGCATCGTCCGCCCCACCGGCCAAACGGCCGAGCGCAAGTAAGCGGAAAAGCCTCATGGGCACCCGGCCCTGGCTGGCGGCGGTGTTCCTGCTGCCCGCCCTGGTGCTGCTGGGGGCGCTTGTCGTCTATCCGATCGGCTACTCCGTCTACCGGAGCTTCTTCGACGCCTCGGGCCATGGCTTCGTCGGCCTGGACAACTACCAGGAGATGTTCTCCGACGGCGCCACCAGGACGGCGATCAAGAACAATGTCATCTGGCTGATCCTGGCTCCGACCGTCTCCACCGCGCTGGGCCTGATCTTCGCCGTGCTCACCGAGCGGGTGCGCTGGGCCACCGCCTTCAAGCTGGTCGTCTTCATGCCGATGGCGATCTCGATGCTGGCGGCGGGCATCATCTTCCGGCTGGTCTACGAGCAGGACCCGGACAAGGGCGTGGCCAACGCCATGTGGGTGAGCGTGCATGACTCCTTCAGCCAGTCGCCGCCGTTCCCCGGCGCCCATCCGCGTCCCAGCGCCGGGCTGACCCAGGCGTCGAACGGCGCGTTCACCACCCGGGACACCCTCCGCGCCGGTTCCCCCGCCTCGCTGCCGCTGGTCGCGGCCAAGCGCGGGGACATCCAGGGGGCGCAGGACGCCAAGGCCGCCAAGG
>NZ_JAAAYH010000886.1:0-833 GCF_018035285.1 Streptomyces sp. MK37H
TCCATGCCCTCAAGACCGGCCGTCACCTGGTCCGCGAGCTTGTACACATCCACCTGCGCCCGGCCGCACGACGGACACGAGACGATCTCCAGCCGCCGCTGCCGCAGATTCAGCGACTCCAGAATCTGAATGCCGACCTTGACCTCCTCCACCGGAGGCGCCGACAACGACACCCGGATCGTGTCCCCGATCCCCTCACTCAACAGCGCACCGAACGCCACCGCCGACTTGACCGTCCCCTGGAACGCCGGACCCGCCTCCGTCACACCCAGATGCAGCGGATAGTCACACTGAGCCGCCAGCTGACGGTAGGCGTTGACCATCACCACCGGATCGTTGTGCTTCACCGAGATCTTGATGTCCCGGAAACCGTGCTCCTCGAACAGCGAGCACTCCCACAACGCCGACTCCACCAGCGCCTCCGGCGTGGCCTTGCCGTACTTCTCCAGCAACCGCTTGTCCAGCGACCCCGCGTTCACCCCGATACGAATCGGCACACCCGCGCCCGACGCCGCCTTCGCGATCTCCTTGACCTTGTCGTCGAACTGCCGGATGTTCCCCGGATTCACCCGCACCGCCGCACACCCGGCATCAATCGCCGCGAACACATACTTCGGCTGGAAATGAATGTCGGCGATCACCGGGATCTGCGACTTCTTCGCGATCACCGGCAACGCGTCCGCGTCATCCTGCGACGGACACGCCACCCGCACGATCTGACACCCCGACGCCGTCAGCTCCGCGATCTGCTGCAACGTCGCACCGATGTCCGCCGTCACCGTCGTCGTCATCGACTGCACCGAGACCGGAGCGTCACCACCCACGGCCACCGA
>NZ_JAAAYH010000887.1:0-725 GCF_018035285.1 Streptomyces sp. MK37H
ATGGTTTCGCTTCGACGTTGACGTTGGTGCGGGCGTTGGTTGAGGTGGGTGTTGAGGCGCTGTTGTGGTGCGCTTCGCGGGGTGCGGTGTCGGTGGGGCGTTCGGATCGGCTGGCTGGTGTGGTGCAGTCGCAGGTGTGGGGTCTGGGCCGGGTGGTGGGGTTGGAGCACTCGGCGGTGTGGGGTGGTCTGGTCGATCTGCCCGAGGTGCTGGATGAGCGGGCCGTGGGCCGGTTGGTGGGTGTGCTGTCCGGGGGTGGGGACGGTGAGGACCAGGTCGCGGTGCGCGGTTCGGGGGTGTTCGTCCGGCGTCTGGTGAGGGCTGAGGCCGGGGCTGGGGTTGATGAGGGTGCGGAGCGGTCGTGGCGGGTCGGCGGCTCGGTGCTGGTGACCGGTGGCACGGGTGCGCTGGGTGCGCGGATCGCGCGGTGGGTGGCGGGCCAGGGTGCTGAGCATCTGGTGCTGACCAGCCGTCGCGGCATCGAGGCGCCGGGCGCGCCCGAGCTGCGCGAGGAGCTCGAAGCCCTGGGGGCCCGGGTGACCGTGGCGGCCTGCGATGTGGCCGACCGCGAGCAACTGGCCGCGGTGCTGGACACCGTCCCGGAGGAGTTCCCGCTGAGGGCGGTCTTCCATGCGGCGGGTGTGGAGCAGGCCGCCGAGCTGGCGGGGATGAGCCTGGCGGACGCCGCCTCGGTGGTCTCGGGGAAGGCCACGGGAGCCGGCCAT
>NZ_JAAAYH010000888.1:0-697 GCF_018035285.1 Streptomyces sp. MK37H
TCGGTACGGGTAATGCGGCGAGTGTGATTTCGGGTCGGTTGGCGTACACGTTTGGTCTTGAGGGGCCGACGATCACGGTGGATACGGCGTGTTCGTCGTCGTTGGTGGCGTTGCATCTGGCGGTTCAGGCGTTGCGGAACGGTGAGTGTTCGCTGGCGCTTGCGGGTGGTGTGACGGTGATGGCGACTCCGGCGCCGTTTGTGGAGTTCAGTCGTCAGCGTGGGTTGGCGGCTGATGGGCGGTGCAAGGCGTTCTCGGCGGGCGCGGATGGTACGGGTTGGTCCGAGGGTGCGGGCATGCTGCTGGTGGAGCGGCTGTCGGATGCGCGGAAGAACGGGCATCCGGTGCTGGCGGTGGTGCGTGGCAGCGCCATTAACCAGGATGGTGCGTCGAATGGTCTGACGGCGCCGAATGGTCCGTCGCAGCAGCGGGTGATTCGCCAGGCGTTGGCGAATGCGGGTCTGTCGGCGTCCGAGGTGGACGCGGTGGAGGCGCATGGCACGGGGACCTCGCTGGGTGACCCGATTGAGGCGCAGGCGCTGATGGCGACGTATGGCCAGGAGCGGGATGGGGAGCGGCCGTTGCTGCTGGGTTCCATCAAGTCGAACATGGGGCATACGCAGGCCGCGGCTGGTGTGGCGGGCATCATCAAGATCGTCATGTCGATGCGGCATGGTGTGTTGCCGCGTACGTTGCA
>NZ_JAAAYH010000889.1:0-545 GCF_018035285.1 Streptomyces sp. MK37H
CGCCAGTACGTTGGCGTCGTCCTGGGAGGGGCCGGGCGCGATGATGTAGACGAGGTCGAAGATCTTCATCACGTTGATCATCAGTGTGACGACGACGACGGAGAGCACCGGCGCCAGCATCGGCACCGTGATCCGCCGGAAGACCTGCCACTCGGTGGCGCCGTCCATCCGCGCGGCCTCCATCAGCTCACGCGGCACTCCCGCGAGCCCCGCCGCGATCAGCACCATCGCGAAACCGGCCCAGATCCAGACGTACGCGCCGATGACGGCCGGGGTGACCAGGGACGGGCCGAGCCAGTCCACGCCGTTGTAGGGCTGGGCGAAGTTCCAGGCGGGCAGCCGTAGCTGGGCGCCCTCGGCCCTGGCGGGGAGGGTGTACCTGCCGTCCGCCGCCGTCGTGGTCCGGGCGAGGACCTTGCCGTCCTTGACCGCCTCGATCTTCAGGCCGGCCATCGCCTTCTCGCCCTGGTCGATGGCGCCCTCCTTGCCCAGGCCGCCGCGGGTGAAGTCGAACCAGACCGTGCCGGTGATCTTCCCCGGCTCGG
>NZ_JAAAYH010000089.1:0-25161 GCF_018035285.1 Streptomyces sp. MK37H
ACCTGGACTCGCTGCGGCTGATGACCCGCATACCGGTGTCAGCGTCGTCATCGCACGCGCGTGTACCGATGCACACCGTCGGCGCGGGCCGCCGTCACCCGGCCCCGCAGCACGAGGACATCCAGGTGCGCGGCCGTCTCATGGACCGCGAGCATCTGGTTGAAGGCGGTCAGCTCCCCGAACGGCACCGCCCGGCGCGTCCATGCGAGCTTCCGCGCCACCGCGTGGGCGTCGAGCGTGTCCTCGCCCAGCGCCGTCAGGCTGCGGGCCAGCCGGTCGTCGTGGTGGGCGAGCAGTTCGGCGACCCGGGTGTGGGTGGAGTCGGCGACCGGTCCGTGCGCGGGCAGCAGACGGGCGTCGGCGTAGCGGGTCATCAGCCGCAGCGAGTCCAGGTAGTCGGCGAGCGGGTGGCCGCCCGGCTCGGCGAGCTCGAAGCCGATGGACGGGGTGATGTGCGGCAGGACGTGGTCCCCGGAGAACAGCAGTCCCCGCTGTTCGTCCAGGAAGACCACATGCCCCTTGGTGTGCCCGGGAGTGGGCACGACCCGCAGCTCGCGGTCGCCGAAGCGGAGGGTCCCGGCGTGCAGCCAGCGGTCGGGGGCCTCCCATACGCTCGGGTCGTAGCCGCCGTGGTCCATCGCCTCGATGCGGTCGGCGAGTTCCCCGGCGCCCGCCGCGCGCAGGGTCCGCAGCGAGCCGACGGGCTGGTCGCTGCGCAGCCGGTCGAGCATCTCCAGGCCCGGGCGCTCCCCCGCGCCGAGATAGACGCGCGAGCCGAGCAGCCGGCGCAGCTCCACCGCCTGGGTGTAGTGGTCGCGGTGGATATGGGTGACCAGGATGTGGCTGATGTCGCCGGGGTCGCGGTCGATGGCGGCCAGGGCCTCCTCGAGCGCCTTGCGCGCCTCGGGGATCGCCCAGCCTCCGTCGATCATGACGATGCCACCGTCGTCGGCCAGATCCTCCAGCAGGTAGACATTGACGGCGCGCAGGCCGTCGTCGGGGAGGGGCAGCGGCACGCGGTGCACCCCGGGCCGTACGGTCTGGATTCCGGCCGCCGCCCAGGGAGCCTGGTCGAACCGCGTTGTCATGACCCTCCTTCGCGGGTGTGCAGCCTGATGACCAGGTCCCGGGCTCCGCCCCGGTCGAGCTTGCCGACCTTCGTCTGGGGCAGCTCCTCGACGCCGTAGACGTACTCGGGCCACTTGGTCTTGGACAGACCGACGCTCTCCAGATGGCCGGTCACCTCGGCCAGCTCGACACCGCCACCGTCCTCGGCGACGACGAGCAGCGCCACGCGTTCGCCGAGGACATCGTCGGGGACCGGCGCGACACAGGCTCTGGCCACGCGTGGATGGCTGGCGACCGCGCGCTCTATCTCGGTGATGTCGATGTTGCGGCCACCGCGGATGATGATGTCCTTCTCGCGGCCCATGATGCTGAGGGTGCCGTCCTCGTGGACCATCAGCAGGTCGCCGGTGGGCAGGTAGCCGTCCTCCGTCAGCGCCGGCGGATCGGTCCTGCCCTCGCGGGCGTATCCGAGGAAGAGGGAAGGGCCGCGGACCTGCGCCCGGCCGGTCACCCCTGGACCGGCCACCTCGCCATCGGGGGTGAGCGCGCGCACGTCCGTGCCCGGGAAGGGGCGGCCGTCCCTGCCCAGCCGGATCTCCTCGGGGTCGTCGGGGCTCGGCGAGGTGTGGCCCAGGCATTCGGACATGCCGAAGACGCGGAGGATCTTCGTGCCCAGGGACCGTTCGGCCCGGGCCAGCGCCCCGCGGTCCATGGGCCCGCCGCCGACGGTGATCGACCGGACGCCCCGGAGGACGCCGGAGCCGGCCGCTTCGGTGCCCATCTGCAGTGCCATGGTCGGTACGCACATGGTCCAGCGGACGCCGGCGTCGGCCATCCGCCGCAGTGCGACCGCCCGGTCCCACTTACCCGTAAGGACGAGCGGCCCGCGCAGCAGGAGGGAGAGATAGACCCCGAAGCAGTACGCCGCCGTGGACGACAGCGGCACGATCGCGGCGATGGCGTCACCCGGCGACAGGCCGTTGACGGTGATGGTGCTCGTGGCGGCGTAGCGCAGGGCCCGCTCGGACTGGACGACGCCCTTGGGCCGCCCGGTCGATCCGGAGGTCAGGCCGATGAGGGCGCCGCCCGACCACCGCGCCACCTCGCGCCTTTCGGGTGCGGACCGGCATGTCCAGCCGTCGAGCACCGTCCGCGCCGGGTCCGGCAGCCGGGTGGGCACCGCCCACTCGTCCATCGCCGAGGGGTCGGCGACGACGGCGTCCGGGCGGATGTCCTCCCATGCGGCGGTGAACTCGGCGGGTGTGGTGTGCCGGTTGACCACCGCGAGAACCCCGCCCCGCAGGCCCACGGCAAGGGTGGCGGCGACGGTACGCCATGAGTTGTCCGCCTGGACCAGGACGGTGCCGACCGAGCCGTCGGCCTCGCCCACGGACAGCGCTCCGGCCAGCCGTACGGCCTCGTCGAGCAGCTGCCGGGCCGTATGGCTGCCGGTGTCGTCAATCACGGCGATGAAGTCGGCTTCTTCCGCCTTCTGCTGGAACTCCCGCACTACCTGTCGCATCCTGCCCCTCGTTGCGCTGTGCCGAACTCCGTTTTGCCGAACGCTGTGGTACTTGATCTGCCGCTGGACCGGGCCGGGCGGCCCGGCGTCCTCA
This sequence comes from Streptomyces sp. MK37H, assembly GCF_018035285.1. Classification (NCBI taxonomy): domain Bacteria; kingdom Bacillati; phylum Actinomycetota; class Actinomycetes; order Kitasatosporales; family Streptomycetaceae; genus Streptomyces; species Streptomyces sp. MK37H. Next base: position 2,685 of record NZ_JAAAYH010000089.1, read on the forward strand.
GGCGCTGAACATCTCCGCCTCGTGCCCCATGACCGCGATCCGGCGGCCCTTCATGTCGCCGACCTGGGCGACGGCCTCGGCCCACTCGGGGCTCGCGAGGGCCTTCTTCAGGTCCTCCGGGGAGTCGAAGCCGAGCACGGAGATCCCGTCCCAGCCCTCGGAACGCGGCTCCAGAGCGGCGTCGATCTCGGTGTGGCGCCAGGCACGCAGCCCGGGCAGGCGGTAGGTCAGCTCCGCGTGGTCGCCGCGCCACCAGGTGATGAACTGCTCGTGCGTCCACTCCGGGGGCCGGGCTGCCAGCAGGACGAGGTTGTACATGACGGTGCTCCGCACGGGGTCGATGGAACGTGGATGGTGGATGGGTCCGATACCGGTCAGGTGAAGCGGATCTCGGATGAGCGCCCGATCAGCAGGCGCTGCAGCCGGCCTTCGCCGTTCACTCGCCCGGCGGCGACGAAACTGGCCTCGGGGACGCCCTCGCGTCGTACTTCGCCCAGGAAGAGCTCGTCCTGGCCGAGTGTGGTGGCCGACAGCCGATGGTGGGTGCGGGTGCCCCTCTCACGCTGTTCGAGGTAGCCCACCAGGGCGGCGCGGTCCCCGGCGAAGTCGGTGGCGTTGCCGTCGCCGGTGGAGAACAGGATGGAGAGCGAGAAGTCGTCGCTGATCAGGTCGAGGATCCGGGACGGCTCGTCTCCGTCCAGTATCTCGAACCACGCGGTGAGGAAGGGGGCCGCGGCCGGGGTGTCCGTCATGCCCGGGTCCCGTTGTCCTGCCGAGCCCAGTCGACCAGTTCGAACGAGGTGGTGAAGAAGGACTGGTAGCGCGACAGGAGCCCGCCGGGCGAGATCACCGCGGCCGAGAGGAAGGAGCCGGTGTACCGCCCGCCCTCCGTCACCACCCCGTACACGGTCTCGACGTCGCCGTCCCGGCTGTGACGCAGGATCTCATGGGACCGGTCCTTGGGATTCCGGCCGGCGATGTAGGCGGCGAAGTCCTCCCTGGATTCGCCGGTGACCTCACTGCCCGGCAGGGCGATAAGGAAGCGGAAGTCGGGTTCGAGCAGGTCCAGCGTCCGTTCCGGATGGTCGCTGTCCATACTGGCCATATACGTGCGCAACGCCATGACTGCGCCCTTTCGATTGGCGGCCGAGCGCTCCCGGGGACCCGGGGCCGCCGCAGCGACCCCCGGATCAACCTGAGTTCAGTTCAATTCAGGTTGGATGTTAATCCCGGGGAAACACGGCTGACAAGGGTCCGTAGAACGGAAACGGCCCCCGGCGGATATCCGCCGGGGGCCGGAAGCGGCAAGGGGCCGCTCAGGGGGTCATGTGGCGACCATGCGCACGCAGGCGCCCTCGATCAGTTCACTGACCTCCGACAGCGGCGTCGGGCCCGAGGGCCGGTACCACCGCCAGACGCTGACGATCAGGCCGAGCACGCCCGAGCCCAGCAGTTGCGCGTCCCGGAGCGGGAACGCACCCATGGACATGCCCCGGACCAGCAGGTTCGTCCAGTCCCGCTCGACGAGCTGGACCAGCTTGCGGGCCTCGACGCGCTCGGCCTCCTCCCGCTTGGACTTGCGCGTGCCGGAGAGCAGATCCATGTGGTTGTGCAGAATCCGCATCTGCAGGACCTCGTGGTCCGAGACGTCGTAGGCCGCGCGGACGGCCGCCCGGAGCGCCTCCGTCGGGTCCTCGACGCCCTCGGTCGCCTCCGTGAACTTGTCGTGGGACCGCTGGAGCTCCAGCCGCATGATGGTCAGCAGGCAGTGCGTCTTGGACTCGAAGTAGTGGTACAGCGCCGTCTGCCCGATGCCGACCCGCTCCGCCACGGTGGACCACTTGGTGGCCTCGAAACCGGTCTCGCCGAAGCAGTCGACGGCGGCCGCCAGGATGGCGGCACGCTTGGACCTCGGTCCCGCTTCCGGTTCAACGATTCTCGTCGCCATGCCTCGTCTCCTGGCTGCAGCCCACCGTGTCCGTACCCGAGAGTAGCCCCAAGCTGAACTCAGTTGCCAATCGACGTGAAGGGGCCCGGGTCAAAGGCGCTCCAGCACGGTCGCGTTCGCCATGCCGCCGCCCTCGCACATCGTCTGCAGACCGTAGCGTCCCTGGGTCCTGCGCAGTTGGTGGACGAGCGTGGTCATGAGCCGGGCGCCGGTGGCGCCGAGCGGATGTCCGAGCGCGATGGCGCCGCCGAAGGCGTTGACCCGCTCCGGCGCGGCGCCGATCTCCTTCCCCCAGGCGAGGACGACGGAGGCGAACGCCTCGTTGATCTCCACCAGATCGATGTCGCCGATCGACAGCCCGGCCCGGTCGAGGACCTTCTCGGTGGCGGGGATCGGCCCGGTCAGCATGTGGATCGGATCGGAGCCGACGACGGCCATGGTGTGCACCCGCGCGAGCGGGGTCAGGCCGTGGCGGCGCACCGCGTCCTCGGAGGCGATCAGCAGGGCGGCGGCGCCGTCGGAGATCTGGCTGGAGACCGCGGCGGTGAGCCGGCCGTCCTCGGTGAGGGTCTTCAGTCCGGCCATCTTCTCCAGGGTGGTGTCGGCGCGCGGGCCCTCGTCGGCGGTGAGTCCGAAGGCCGGGGTGATCTCGTCGTCGAAGGCGCCGTCGGCCTGGGCGGCGAGGGCCCGCTGGTGGCTGGTGAGCGCGAATTCCTCCATGTCCGCCCGGGAGACGCCCCACTTCTCGGCGATCAGTTCGGCGCCACGGAACTGGGAGACCTCCTGGTCCCCGAAGCGCTCGCGCCAGCCGTCCCCCGCGTACGGGCTGCCCATACCGGCCTGTTCGCCGACGAACATGGGGCTGGCGATGGGCACCAGGCTCATCACCTCCACCCCGCCCGCGACCACCAGATCGGCGGCCCCGGAGCCGACCGCCTGGGCGGCGAAGTGCACGGCCTGCTGGGAGGAGCCGCACTGACGGTCGATGGTGGTGCCGGGGACGTGCTGCGGCAGCCCCGCCGACAGCCATGCGGTGCGTGCGACGTTGCCGGTCTGCGCGCCGATCTGGCTCACGCACCCGAAGTACACGTCGTCGATCGAGCCCGGGTCGGCTCCGGTGCGCTCCAGCAGGGCGCGCAGCACATGGGCGCCGAGATCGGCGGGGTGCACGCCGCTGAGCGCCCCCTTGCGGCGGCCGACGGGGGTGCGGACGGCTCCGACGATGAATGCTTCCGACACGGTGTGCTCCATGGGTTTCGGGGAGAAGTCAGGTGCTGGGGGCCGCGCGCGTGAAGTCGGGCGTCCGTTTGCCCAGGAAGGCGGCGACGCCCTCACGGCCGGCGGCGGAGGCGGCCGCGGCGGCGATCGCGCGGGCCTCGCGGTCCAGGTGTGTGCCGAGGTCGGCGGTCTGCCCGGTGGCGACGAGACGGCGGGTGGCGCCGAAGGCGGCGGTGGGCCCGTCGCGCAGGGCCCCGGCCGTGCGCAGCGCCTCGGCGGCCAGCCGGTCGGCGGGGACGACCCGGCTCACCAGTCCGATGGCCTCGGCTTCCGCCGCCGCTGTGCGACGGTTGGTCAGCAGCAGATCCAGGGCCCGCTTGGGACCGACGAGCCGGGGCAGGAACCAGCTCACTCCGGCGTCCGGTGAGTAGCCGATCCCGGTGTAGGCGGTGGTGAACGAGGCGTTGTCGGCGGCCAGGGTCACATCGGCGGACGCGGCAAGGCCGATGCCCGCACCGGCGACGGCTCCCTGCACGGCGGCCACCACGGGCGCGTCGCCCGCCGCGAACATACGCAGGGCCTCGTGGAGCGCGCCGGTCACCGCGATGAGGTGTTTCTCCAGCGCCTCGCCGGAGAGCCGGGAGAACTCCCCGAGGTCGCCGCCGACGCAGAAGGACTTCCCCTCGCCGGTCAGCAGCACGGCCCGTACGGACTCGGCGGCGCAGACCCGCGCCGCGTCCAGCAGTTCGCGTGCCATCTCCAGGTCGATGGCGTTGCCCGCCTCGCCGCGGCGCAGGGTGACGCGGGCCAGGCCGTCGTCGATCTCGATGCCGACCCTCATCGCGCGGTCCATCCGCCGTCGACGGTCAGGACCTGGCCGGTGCAGTATGAGGAGGCGTCCGAGGCGAGGAACAACAGGGCGCCGTCGAGTTCATGGGCCCCGCCACCGCGCCCCAGGATGGTGTTGCGCTCGACCCAGCGGCTGGAGCGCTCGTCGCCGAAGAGGTCCGCGGTCATCTCGGTGCGGAACCATCCCGGGGCGAGCGCGTTGACACGGGTCCCGCTTCGGCCCCACTGTCCGGCCAGCTCCCGGGTCAGCCCGATCAGCCCGGCCTTGGACGCCGCGTAGCTCGCACCGCCCAGTGGGGCGGCGGTGACCAGGCCGAGGATGGAGGAGACGTTGATGACGCTCCGGGGTGGGTCGCCGTCCACGGCGGGTGACTCAGCCACCAGGCGTGCCAGGTGGAAGGGGGCGGTGAGATTGACGCCGAGGACATCGGCGAAGGCGTCCGGGGATTCGTCCTCGGCGCGGGTTTCCCCGGACGTGGCCGCGTTGTTGACCAGGATGTCGATGCGGCCGGTGGCGGCCAGCGCCGTCCCGGCCAGCTGCGCGCGGTCGGCGGCGAGCGAGACGTCGCAGGCGACGGGGTGGATGCGGGTGTCGGAGTCGGCGAGTTCCTTCAGCTTCTCGATCCGCCGGGCGGCGGCGAACACGGTGGCCCCGGCCTGCGCGAGGACGGCGGCGAAGCGTGCGCCGAGCCCCGCGGACGCGCCGGTGACCAGGGCCGTCCTGCCCCGCAGCGAGAACAGCTCCGCGGCGGGTCGGGGCGCGGTCATCCCTCCACCCCGATCGGCAGGGCGGTCGCGCCGCCGTCGAGGACCAGGGTCTGGCCGGTCATCCAGGAGGAGGCGTCGGTGGCCAGGAACAGCGCCGCGTGGGCCACGTCCTCGACCGTGCCGAGGCGCCGCAGTGGCAGCTTGGCGGTGAGGATCGGCTCACGGACCTCCCACACCGCCCGTGCCAGCTCGGTCTTGATCAGCCCGGGGGCGATGGCGTTGACGCGGGCGCGCGGCCCGAGTTCGTAGGCGAGCTGACGGGTCATGTGCAGCATGGCGGCCTTGGTGGCGTTGTAGTAGCCGATGTGCGGATCGACGACGAGCCCGCCGACGGAGGCGATGTTGACCACCGCTCCCCCGTGCTCGGCCATCCAGGCCCGCCAGGCGCACCGGGTCCAGGCGATCAGGCCGTACTGGTTGACGCGGGCGGTCTTCTCCGCGCGCGGCAGGTCCAGGTCGAGCAGATCGCCGTGGTACGGGTTGGTCGCCGCGTTGTTGACGAGGACGTCGACCCGGCCGAAGCGGGACATGGTCTCCTCGACGCACCGCTCGGCCTGCTCCGGTTCACCGGCGTTCGCCACCACCGTGTGCACCTCGCCGTCGCCCTTGACGCGCAGCAACTCCTCGCGCGCCTCGGCGAGTCCGGCCGGTTTGCGGGCCGCGATCACCACGTGGGCACCGGCCGCCCGGTAGGCGGTGGCGATGCCGAGGCCGATGCCGCGGGATCCGCCCGTGATGACGGCCACCTTGCCGTCGAGGCCGTTGGCGCTCACGCTGCTCCCGTCTTCGTGTCGGTCTTCTTCTTGTATTGCGCGAGTTCCTGGCGGGCCACCGTCCGCAGATGGACTTCGTCGGGGCCGTCGGCGATCTGCAGCGCCCGTGTGATGGCGTACAGCCGGGCCAGTACGGTGTCATCGCTGACCCCCGCCGCGCCGTGTGCCTGCACCGCCCGGTCGACCACCTTGTGGGCGACCTCCAGCGCCGCGACCTTGATGGCGGCGACCTCCATGCGGGCGGCGGCGTTGCCCACGGTGTCCATCAGCCAGGCCGATTTGAGGACGAGGAGCCGCAGCTGCTCGATCTCGATGCGGCTGCGGGCGATCCACTCCCGGACCACCCCCTGGTCGGCCAGCGGCCCGCCGAAGGCGGTGCGTTCGGTGACGCGCTCGCACATCAGCCGCAGGGCGCGCTCGGCGAAGCCCACGGCGCGCATCGCGTAGTGCATCCGTCCGGGACCGAGCCGTCCCTGGGCGAGCGCGAAGCCCTCGCCCTCGCCGCCGAGGATGTTCTCCACCGGCACGCGGACGTCCTCGAAGAGCACATCACCGTGTCCGAGCCGGTCGGTGTAGCCGAACATCGGCAGGTCGCGCAGGACCGTGACGCCCGGGGTGTTCCGGGGGACGAGCAGCATGGACTGCTGCCGGTAGGTGGGCGCCTCCGGGTCGGTCTTGCCCATCAGGATGATCAGCTCGCAGTCGGGGTCGAGGATCCCGGAGGTGTACCACTTGCGGCCGTTGACGACGTAGCTGTCGCCGTCGCGGGTGATGCGGGTGCGGATGTTGCGGGCGTCGGAGCTCGCGACCTCCGGCTCGGTCATGGCGAAGCATGAGCGGATCTCCGCGTCGAGCAGCGGGCGCAGCCAGCGTTCCTGCTGCTCGGGGGTGCCGTACAGCGCGAGCAGCTCCATGTTGCCGGTGTCGGGCGCCGAGCAGTTGAACACCTCGGGGCCGATGATGGAGCGGCCCGCCAGCTCCATGAGCGGCGCGTATTCCAGGTTGGTCAGCCCCGCGCCCCAGTCGCCGTGCGCCATGAAGAGGTTCCACAGGCCCTCGGCGCGGGCCTTCGCCTTCAGCTCGGCCATGACCGGCGGCAGGGCGTGCGGATCGTCCCCTTCGGCCAGCTGCCGGTCGTACGTGGCTTCCGCGGGAAAGACATGCTCGTCCATGAACGACCGCATGCGGTCTTGGAGTTCACTCGCCCGTGGCGAGTATCCGAAATCCACGAGTGCTCCTGTTCGGTGGGGGACGGACCGCTGCCGGGTCAGCCGAGGATGTCGCGGGCGGTGCGGATCATCGCGGCGATGGTGGGTGGCAGGCGTTCCTGGTCCGGGTCGTGGTGTTTGCCCTCGCGGTGGCGGCGCAGGTTGTGGCCCATGATCGCGGCCATCTTCATGCGGCCGAGCGCCCGGAACCAGTCCATCGCGGGCAGCGCGGGCCCGCCGTCGTAGGTGTCCAGCGGTTCGCCGTAGGTGTCCAGCAGTTCCGCCTCGCCGGGCAGGCCGGGCACGGCGTGTCCCAGCCGGGGGAAGTTGCCGTGGTCGGCGAAGAGCAGGAACCAGCCCAGGTCGATGCGGGGATCGCCGACGCTCCAGATCTCCCAGTCCACGACGGCCACCGCCCGCTCGCCCGCGCACAGCACATTGCCGAGCCGGAAGTCCCCGTGCAGCAGCACCGGCGGGAGGCCGCGAGGTACGCCAGCGGCGAGACGTACCAGCAACTCCTCTCCGCCGGGCCGCAGTTCGGGGGGAACGGCACGCAGGGTGCGGCTCCACCGGTCCAGTTCGCCGGAGGGGTCGAGCGGTGCGGGCGCGTCGAGCCCGGGCGTGTGCACATCGGTGCCGTGCAGCCGCCGCAGGACGGACGCGATCTCCAGCATCCGGGCGCGGGCCGTCGCGGCGGGCACCTCATGATCGTCCAGTACCGGCTCGACGGCCTCCCCGGCCGCGAACTCCATGGCGAACCACGCGGGTTGCGTCTCGTCGACGGCCACCACGCCCGGTACCGGCACCGCGGACCCGGCCAGCGCGCCCAGCACCCGTGCCTGGCGCAGCACGTCGTTGCGTCCGACGGGCCGCTGCCCTGGTGGCACGGCCTTGACGACGTACCGGGCGTCCCCCGCCGCGACCTCGTACGTCAGCCCGGAGTGGCCGCCCGGCAGCACCTCCAACTCGCCGATGGCCACGCCCGGGTGGTGGCGGGCGAGCCGGTCGCGGACCCGGGCGGCCAGCTCCGGCACCTCGGTGGCCATGCTCATCGGACGGGCTCCTTGGGCAGGCCGAGGACGCGTTCGGCGAGGATGGTGCGCTGGATCTCGTCGGTGCCGCCCGCGATGCTGTAGCCGGGGGCGCCCAGCAGATGCTCCGTCCAGGCGTACGTGCCCCACTCCCCCGTGTCCGCCACCAGGCTCGGCCCCAGCAGCTCGGACACCAGGTCGCTGGTGCGCCGCATGGTCTCGGTGGCGTACAGCTTGCCGACCGACGCCTCCGCGCCGGGCTCGCGTCCGGCGACGAGGGCGGCGGTCACCCGCAGCCCCATGAGCCGCTGGACGAGGGTGCGGATGTGCAGGTCGGCGGCGCGCTGCCGCTCGGCGCCGGTGAGGGGGCGCGGCAGGTTCGCGGCCAGGTCCAGGGCCCGGTCGGCGTTGTCCAGGCCGAGGCCGCCGGAGTCGAGCCGTTCGGCGGCCAGCACGCTGAGCGTGACCCGCCAGCCCTCGCCGACCGGCCCGAGCCGGTCGGTGTCCGGCACCCGCACACCGTCGAGGTAGACCTCGTTGAAGCTGGTGCCACCGGTCATCTGCCGGATGGGCCGTACGGTGACGCCCGGCGCGTCCATGCGCACCAGGAAGACGGTGATACCGGCGTGTTTGCGGACGTCCCCGTCGGTGCGGCACACCGCCACGCCCCAGGTCGCGACGCGGGCTCCGGAGGTCCACACCTTGTGCCCGGTCAGCACCCAGTCCTCGCCCTCGCGCACGGCTCTGGTGCGTACCGCGGCGAGGTCGGAGCCCGCCTCGGTCTCCGAGAACAGCTGGCAGGCCAGCTCGTCGGTGCGCAGCAGGGGCACGAGCCAGCGGCTCTTCTGCTCCTCGGTGCCCCACAGGCCGATCGCGGGGGCGACGAGCGCCTGTGTCACGGGGAAGATCTCGGGGCGGTGGGGTACGTCGAAGGCCGCCTCTTCAGCGCGGTAGAGCTGCTCGTAGTACGCGGGCAACCCCCGTCCTCCGTACTCCTCCGGCCAGTTGAACGCGGACCATCCCTGGTCGTAGCGGGTGCGTTCCCACTCCTGGACGCGGGCGGTGTGCTCGCGCTCCTGCTCCTCGGTCCAGTTGTCGAACACGGCGACGGAGTCGGAGCCGCTGCCCCACTCCCCGGCGGCGGCGCGGGGCCGGGCGACTCCGGCCAGCCACCGCCGGGCCCGGTCGCGGAACTCCTCGGGTTCCGGGACACCGCTCATCTTCTCTGCCACCTCCTTTCAGCGGGCGTTTCAACGGGACAGGACCGTGCAGGCGCTCACGCCGGGGGCGCCGTATACATGGGTGAAGCCGATCCTGGGACGGTCCGGGACCTGCCGGTCTCCGGCCCGTCCGCGCAACTGCTGGACGACTTCGTACACCTGGCGCAGTCCCGAGGCGCCGATGGGCTCGCCGTTGGCGATGCAGCCGCCGTCGGTGTTGACCGGCAGCGTTCCGCCGATCCCGGTGGCACCGGAGGCGACCAGCCGCTCCTGCTCGCCGTCCGCGCAGAACCCGCATTCGGCCATGTGCATCACCTCGGCGCCGCTCTCGGTGTCCTGCAGCTGGCAGACGTCCACGTCACCGGGGCCGAGTCCCGCCTCCTCGAAGGCCGCGGCCGATGCGTCACGGCTGACGCTGGTCAGTTCACCCCCGGGAATCCACGGGCTGAACACCTCGAACGATCCGAAGCGCCGGGTGCGTACGACCGCCGAGCGCAGGGTGACCGGCGGGCCGTCCAGCGCGCGGGCGGCCTCGGGCGAGCAGAGGACCAACGCCGCCGCGCCCGCTCCCGGGGAGCAGAACATATAGCGGGTCAGCGGATCGCTGACCATTCCGGACTCCAGAATCTCCTGGGCTGACAGCGGCTTTCGGCGCCATGCCTCGGGGGTCAGACCGCCGTTGCGGTACGCCTTCTCGGCCACCAGGGCGAGGGTCCGCGGGGTGATGCCGTGGTCGTGCATATAGCGCTGGATCTTCATACCGAAGAACTGGGTGGTCACCATCAGCCCGTCGCTGCCGTACTCCGCTCCCAGGCCCCAGTCCTCGGGCCTCGGGTCGAAGGCGCCGCGCGGGTGTTTGTCGAAGCCGACGGCGAGGACGACGTCCGCCATGCCGGAGCGGATCGCGTTCACGGCGGAGACCAGCGCGCTGCCACCGGTGGCACAGCCGTTCTTGACATTGACGAACGGCAGTCCGGTGAGGCCGAGTTGGGCCACCAGGGTGTCCGCGAGGCCCGCGCTGTCGCTGCCGCCGAACGCGGCCCCCACCCGCGACCACGGGATCCCTGCGTCCGCCAGCGCGGCGTTCACGGCGGCGACGGCCAGCTGCCTGCCGGTCGCCTCCGACCGGCCGAACGGAGTGCGTCCCGCACCGCAGATCAGGACATCGGTGCCGCTCATGAGCGCTCCTCAGCCGGGGTCGTGGGCCTGGCCCGGGGCACTCCGGGGCCCGCGGTCATGGAGAGGGACATGCCGATGCGGAGGTCGTCGAGGTCGTCGACGTCCAGGACGGCGGCCACCCGCACGCCCTCCGCCAGCTCGACATAGCCGAGGGCGAACGGCACGAAGCCACCGGGCGGGGGCTGGTAGGGCGGCGACTTGGGGGCGTACCGCTGCACCGTCCAGGTCCACAGCGTGCCCGTGCCCTGGAGGGCCACCGGATCGGCCGGCCCTCCGCAGCGCGGGCAGGCGCCGTCCGCGGGATAGACCGTCACCGAGCAGCCGGAGCAGCGTGCGCCCTCGAGCCCGGGGGCGGCCTGGCTCCGCGGATCCGTGGTCATCCGGATCAGCGCCCCTGCCACTTGGGCTCGCGCTTCTCCAGGAACGCGGACACGCCCTCGTTGGCGTCCTCCGAGTTGAGCGCCACGCCCACGGCGAGGTGCTCCATCACCATCAGCGACTGGGTGTCGGCGTCCAGGCTGCGGTCGATCGTCATCTTCGTGAGCCACATGGTGAAGGGGCTCTTGTCGGTGAGGTGGCCGATGAACTCCTCGACCGTGGCGTCCAGTTCGTCGGCCGGGGCCGACTTGTTGATCAGCCCGAACTCGGCGGCCTCGACGCCGGAGAGGAGCTTCCCGGTGAGCATCAGCTCCTTGGTCCTACGGATGCCGATCATGCGCGGCACCCGGTAGATCGGGCCGGCCCCGCCGAACAGCGCACGGCGGATGTGGAAGTCGCCGATCTTCGCGTCGTCGGCGGAGATGGCGAAGTCGCAGGAGATCATGATCTCGAAGCCACCGGCCGTGACATGACCCTCCAGGACCGCGACCGAGGGCGTCTTCATCGAGTACAGCCGGTCGCACACCTTCGCGGACTTCACCGCGACGTCGATCGCGTTCGACTTACCGACGTAGTCGGCCTTCAGGCTGTCGAGGTCGAACCCCGAGCAGAAGGTACCGCCACGGCCGCGCACCACCAGGACCCGCAGGTCGGGGTCCTCGTCCACCTCGGTGATGATCTCGTCGAGCCGGTCCAGGATCGGCACGGTGACGCAGTTCTTCTTCCACGGTCGGTTGAGCCACACCCGGGCGACGTGGCCGTCGCGCTCGAACTGGATCTCGTCTTCCGTTGTCATCCCTCACCCCTTGAAACTGAACTGAATTCACTACAACTTTGGAGGCTGGAAGATATCGCTGTCAACCCCCTGATCGAGCCAATCGAACCTGATTCAGTTCCGCTCTTGCTGAGCATACCTACCTCGGTTCAATATGACCGCGAACCTCGCGCCGGCTCCCCTGCCGTCCCGATCACCAAGGAAGGACCTTCATGCCCGGCATTTCCCGTCTCGGCATCGTCGGCTGTGGCCTCATGGGCTCCGGCATCGCCGAGGTCGCCGCCCTGCGCGGTCTCGATGTGACCGTCGCCGAATCGACCCCCGAGCTGGCCGCCGCCGGCCGCGACCGCGTCACCGCGTCCCTTGATCGCGGGCTGCGGCGCGGCAAACTCACCGAGGCCGACCACGGCCGGGCCCTGTCCCGGCTCACCTTCACCCACGACCTGAGCGAGCTGGCCGACCGGCAGTTCGTCGTCGAGGCCGTCGCCGAGAGGCGGGAGGTGAAGCTGGAGGTCTTCCGTCAGCTGGACAAGGTGGTCAGCGATCCGGAGGCCATCCTTGCCACCAACACGTCCTCCATCCCCGTCGTCGACCTCGCCGTGGCCACCGGCCGGGCCTCCCACGTCGTGGGGCTGCACTTCTTCAACCCCGTACCGGTGCAGAAGCTGGTCGAGGTGATCCCCGCCCTCACCACCGGCGCCGAGGTCCTGACCCGCACCCGCGACTTCGCCGCCGAACAGCTGGGCAGGACGGTCATCCAGGCGCCCGACCGATCGGGTTTCGTGGTCAACGCCCTGCTGGTGCCGTACCTGCTCTCCGCGGTCCGCATGGTCGAGTCCGGAACGGCGCGCGCCGAGGACATCGACAGCGGCATGGAACTCGGCTGCGCCCACCCGATGGGTCCGCTGCGGCTGCTCGACCTGATCGGCCTGGACACCGCCCAGGCCGTCGCCGAATCGATGTACGAGGAGTTCAAGGAGCCGCTGTACGCCGCTCCCCCGCTGCTGCGGCGCATGGTCGCCGCGGGTCACCTGGGCCGCAAGAGCGGCCGGGGGTTCTACGTGTACGACGCATGACCGTTTGAGCCACGGGACCCATAGCCGGAGAAACTGCTCCGCCGGCGGCTCGTCCGTGGACCGGCACGGCGGATCGGCCGTGCCGGGTCCCGGTGCCCGTTCAGGCAGCGCCACGGGTGGCGAGGCCGACGAGTTCGGCGAGCCGGGTCCGGTGCCGGTCCGCCGTGCCGAACAGCACCTCGGCGCCGCGCGCCCGGCGTACGTACAGATGGGCCGGGTGCTCCCAGGTGAAGCCGATGCCGCCGTGCAGCTGGACATACTCGGCCGTCGCCAGCCGGAAGGTCTCGGAGCACACCACGGCGGCGGCACAGGCGGCCACCGGCAGTTGCGGCGAGGCCACGGCGGCGCAGGCGCTCGCGTACGCGGACGCCGAGCGCGCCGCCTCCAGCGCCACCAACGCATCGGCCAGCCGGTGCTTGACGGCCTGGAAGGAGCCGATGGGGCGCCCGAACTGATGGCGCTGCGCCACGAATCCGACCGTGGCGTCCAGCGCGTGGCCACTGCCGCCGACCTGTTCGGCCGCCAGCGCGGCCCGTCCGGTGTCCAATGTCGCCGAAACCGTGCCCTCGGCCTCCTCCGCCGCACCCACGGCGGTGGCCGGAGCACCCCGGAACTCCACCAGTGCCTGGCGCCGCGTCTCGTCCAGGACGCGGCGCGGAGTCCGCCGGCAGGTGTCGGGGACGGGCTCACAGGCGAAGAGCCGAGGCCCGGCGGGTGTTCCGGCCCGTACCAGGATCAGATCCGCGCCGGCCCCGTCGAGCACGAAGTCCGCGTGTCCGCGCAGCACCCAGCCGTCGCGGTTCCCCTGCTCTGCGGCGACGCCGGGCACGGCCGCGTCGAACCCGGCCACGGTGGCGGTGAGCGTGCCGTCGGCGATCCGGGGCAGATAGCGCTCGCATGCGGTACGGTCACCGCTGAGCAGCAGCGCGTGGGCGGCCAGGACCACCGTGGGCAGCAGCGGCGCACAGTACAGGGCGTGCCCGGATTCCTCCAGGGCCACGGCCAGTTCGGCGAAGGTGAAGCCCGACCCGCCGTACTCCTCCGGAACGGCCAGTCCATGGACCCCGATCTCGCCCGCGAGCCGCGCCCAGAGCGCTTCGTCGTATCCGCGCGGGGTGGCCAGATGTTTACGCAGATCCTCGACGCCACTCGTCTCGGCGTAGAAGTCCCGCAGGACGGTGCGCAGCTGTCGCTGTTCGTCCGTTTCGGACAGCAGCTGGGGGTCGATCTCGGGGCGGCGAAGGTGCATGACATCTCCATCGTGCTCGTACGACGGGCGGGGCCGAAAAATATGCGAATTGAACTCAGTTCAAGACGATAGGCGCCGGGCTCCGGGCGGACAAGACCCGCACCCGGGCCGCTCCGGACACCCGGTCAGGCGGTGAACCGGCCGCCGTTGGCGAGCAGCACCGCGCCGACCAGGTTCGCCGCGGCGTCGCTCACGAGGAAGAGGGCGATCTCGGATATCTCCTCGGGTGTCGCGTACGGGCGCACCCGCGGATCGGCGAAGCCCGCCTGCAGCGCCTCGGGGGTGCGGGCCGCCATCCCCGTCTCGGTCGGCCCCGGCGCCACCGCGTTCACGCGGATCCCGGACGCGATGACCTCCTTGGCCACGGCCTGGGCCAGCGCGTGCACACCCGCCTTGGAGGCGGCGTAATGGGGATAGCCGACGGGAGCGTCGAAGGCCGACGACGATCCGATCACCGCGATCGCCCCGGCCCCGGTCGGCCGCATGACCCGCACCGCGGCGCGCAGCACATGGAAGGTTCCGTCCAGGTTCACACCCATGACTCGCCGCCAGGAGGCGTCGTCGAGGGTGTCGGTCAGCTCGACCGGCCGCCCTTCGGCCGTCGCTTCCGCGATGCGCTGTTTCGCCTCCGGGTCATCGACCCCCGCCGCGTGCACCAGGACGTCGAGCCGCCCGTGCCGGCGCAGTACGTCCTGGAAGGCGCCGTCAACGCCCGCCGCGTGCGTCACGTCGAGTGCGATCGCCCTGGCGACGGGCAGCTCCTCGGCGACCGCCGCGGCGCCCTCGCCGTTCACGTCCGCCAGGATGACGGCCGCCGCCCCTTCCGCGGCCAACTGCCGGGCGACCGCCGCACCCATACCGGAGGCGGCTCCCGTCACCATCGCGACCCGGCCGGCGAACCTCCCTGTGTCTTCGCGCACCATGCCGACTCCCTTCACTTGCCCAGACCATCTATTGAACCGACTTCACCTCTGTTACCGTGGCAGCCGCGACGCTGACAAGACCCAGGACGGTGAAGATGAGGGCACTGCGGCTGACCGCCTGGGGTGAGGCTCCGGCACCGGCCGAGGTCGAGCGGCCCGTCCCCCATGGCACCGAGGTGCTGGTGCGGGTCGAGGCCGCCGGGCTGTGCCGTTCCGACCTGCATGTGATCGACAGCGCTCCGGGGGCGCTCCCCTACCGGCTGCCGTTCACCCTCGGCCATGAGGTCGCGGGGCAGGTCACGGCCTTGGGCCCCGACGCCGACGGGGTGGTGGCCGACGGAGTAGTGGTCGGCGAACGCGTGGTGGTCTACGGGCCGTGGGGCTGTGGCTCCTGCGCACGTTGCGCCGCGGGCTCCGACAACTACTGCGACCGGCGGGACACCGTCGCCTGGCACGGGGCGGGACTGGGCCGGGACGGCGGAATGGCCGAGTATCTGCTCGTCCCGTCCGCCCGCCATCTGGTGCCGATCGGTGACCTGCCCGCCGGCCAGGCCGCCCCGCTCTCCGACGCGGGCCTGACCTCCTACCACGCCGTGGCCGGGCTCCGGCCCGCACTCGGCGAGGGCACCACCGCCGTCGTCATCGGTGTCGGCGGGCTCGGCCACCTGGCCGTCCAGATCCTCCGCGCCACCACCGAGAGCCGGGTGCTGGCGGTCGATGTCCGGGAGGACGCCCTGGCTCTCGCGGACCGCTCCGGCGCGGACTTCTCCACCCTGATGCGGCCGGACACCGCCCGCGCGCTGCGGGCGCGAAACGGTGGTGTGGGAGCGGACGCCGTGCTCGACTTCGTCGGCACCGCGCAGACGCTGGAACTCGCGACCGGCATCCTGCGTCCCGGTGGCGCACTCGCCCTCGTCGGAAGCGGAGGCGGCAGCCTGACGGTGGCCAAGCCGGGTGTCCTCCCACCCGGCTTCCGGCTCTCACTGCCCTTCTGGGGCACCCGCCAGGAATTGGCCGAGGTCGTCGCGCTGGCCCGCTCGGGAGCGCTCCGCGTCGAGGCGGAAAGCTTCCCGCTGTCCGCCGCTCAGAAGGCGATCGACCGGCTTCGCCGGGGTGGGGCCCGGGGCCGGACCGTGCTCGTACCGGACTGATCACGGGCCCGGTGGCCCGCGGACGGACTCGGGCCGGTGGATGGCTCACGGACGCCGCACGGACGGCTCACCCATGGCTCATGGATGGCTCATCGATACGGAAGGGAAGCCGGCATGCGCTTCGATGGAAAGGTCGCGATCGTCACCGGCGGCGCCCGGGGCATGGGTGCCGCACATGTACGGGGACTGGTCGCGGAGGGGGCCCGGGTCGCCGTCTGCGATGTCCTGGACGAGGAGGGACAGGCCCTGGCCGAGGAGCTCCCCCGCGCCCGCTACCACCACCTCGACGTCACCGACGAAGCACGGTGGCAGTCGGTGGTCCACACGGTCGAGGACACCCTCGGCCCGGTGAACGTCCTGGTCAACAACGCGGGCATCATGCACTTCGGCGGTGTGGAGGAGCAGTCGCCCGAACACTTCCGCCGGATCCTCGACGTCAACCTGGTGGGCGCCTTCCTCGGCATGCACACCGTCCTTCCCGGTATGCGCGAGCGCGGCCACGGGGCCGTCGTCAACGTTTCCTCCGCCGCCGGCATGACGGGCTTCGCCGGTGGCATCGGCTACGTGGCGAGCAAGTGGGGGGTGCGCGGGATGACCAAAGCCGCCGCATTGGACCTGGCGGGCAGCGGGGTGCGTATCAACTCCGTACACCCCGGGGTCATCCGCACGTCCATGGGTGAGAGCGCCTCACCCGAGCTCTTCGCCCAGCAGCCGGTGGCGCGCATCGGGGAGCCCGAGGAGGTCACCCGCATGGTGCTCTTCCTGGCCAGTGACGACGCCTCCTACACCACGGGCGGGGAGTTCCTCGTCGACGGCGGCCAGACCATCGGCCACGGCGGCCACCCCGAGGCGGCAGCGGATTGATGTCCTTCGGTGGCCGATGGTCACCACGGCGGGCACCTTCTACACGTCCTTGCGGACGGTGAGCAGGGAACCGATCCCGATCAGACAGACCAGCATGACGAAGAAGGCCGGGGAGAGCAGGTTCCCGGTGTGCTGGACCAGGTAGGCCGCGATGTACGGAGCCGTACCGCCCGCGAGGACGGTGCCGACGTTGTACCCGATCGCCATGCCGGTGTAGCGGACCCGGCGCTCGAACAGATGCGGCCACAGACTGGCCGCCGGGACCTGCACGAACGCACTGCCCAGCATCAGGAGTACGTAGGCAAGACCGGCCAGGGCCAGGCTGTGCCGGCCCATGAGCATCATCGCGGGGTAGGCGGTCACCAGAAAGATCAGCAGCCCGCCCATCAGGACGCGACGGCAGCCGAACCGGGCGGCGAGCCGACCCGCCGGCACCATGAGCAGCACGGTGACGAGCACGACGCCCGCGGTCAGCCAGTACACCTGCGTGGTGTCGTACCCCAGGTTGGTGGTCAGGTAGATGCCGATGTACGTCAGCCCGAGGAAGATGGCGCCGCCCTGGCCCATGGCCAGGCCGACGGACTGCAGCAGCGCCGCGCGGTGGGTGGACAGGACCTCCCGTATCGGGGCCGCGGGGATGTCGGCGCGCCGTGCGGCCTCCTTGAATTCCGGGGTGTCCTCGATCCGCAGCCGGGCCCAGAGGCAGAGGAGGGTGAGCGGCACGGCCATCAGGAAGGGCAGCCGCCACCCCCAGTCGGCCATCTGGTCCTTGGTGGTGAGGGCGGAGATCGTCCCGGCCGTCGCGGCCGCGAACATGAATCCGAGGTTGGACCCGATGGGTGTGACGGCGCCGAGGAAGGCTCTGCGCCCGGGCGGCGCCGACTCGTAGATGTAGGTGTAGGCGCCGACCGACTCGCCGCCCGAGGAGATGCCCTGTACCAGCCGGGTGAGGAACAGGAGCACCGCGGCGACCACCCCGATCTGGCCGTAGGTCGGCAGCAGCCCCGTGACGCTGCTGGCCACCCCCATGCACAGCACCGAGGACACCAGCGCCTTGCGACGCCCCCATCGGTCGCCGATCCATCCGAAGAAGACACCGCCGAGCGGCCGCACCACGAGGCCGGTGGCGAACACCGCGAGCGCCGCCAGCATCGACGCCGCCGGATCGTCGCCCGGGAAGAACTGCGGAGCGATCGCCACGGCGAGATAGCCGTAGACGCTGAAGTCGTAGTACTCGATCAGAGTGCCGATGCTCCCGGCGAGCATCGCGCGTCGCACCATCCGTGGATCGTGCGACGCCGACCCCTCCCCCGGAGGGGCGGGCTGTTGTGTGGTGCTCATGATCCGGCTCCCTTTCCCACGGCACGGTCCGGTACCTTGCCGACGCCCGGGACGGTACAGAATTGAACTCAGTACAGCTAGCCATCGAACAGGGTTTTCTCATGATGGACGGCAGAGGCCGTGGACACGGGTTGAGGATCTGAATTGGATTCGGTTTACTCATCAGAGGCGGAGCGCCATGTCGCCGCACTGGTCGGCAGTACCGAGTTCGGGAGTGCAACGTGCCCATCGGGTTCGAGATCGAGGAAAGAGTCGCGGAGATCGCGCGGCGCACCACCGAGTTCGTACGGGAAGTGGTGATACCCGAGGAGCAGGCGTGTGACGGCGATGTCCATGCCGGGCCGGAGCCACTGCGCCGCCGGCTTCAGGACGCGGCCCGCGAGGCGGGGGTGTTCGCCCCGCATATCGGCGCCGAATGGGGTGGACTCGGACTGGACCTGCGCGGGCAGGCGGTGGTCTTCGAGGCGGCCGGGTACTCGCTGCTGGGGCCGCTCGCGCTCAACTGCGCGGCTCCCGACGAGGGCAACACGCATCTGCTCGAGGTGGTGGCCACGAAGGAGCAGAAGGAGCGGTATCTGCGCCCGCTGGCGGCCGGTGAGACGCGCTCGTGTTTCGCGATGACCGAGCCGGCTCCGGGCGCCGGCTCCGACCCGCGTGCGCTCGCGACGACCGCGACGAAGATCGACGGCGGCTGGCGGATCGACGGCCGCAAGTGGTTCATCAGCGGCGCCGACGGGGCGGCCTTCGCCATCTGCATGGCCCGCACCAGCGGCGGCCCGGGCGACCCGGGCGGCGCGACGATGTTCCTCATCGCCGCCGACAACCCCGGCATGAAGATCGTCCGGAATATCGACACGCTGGACCGGGGCCTCTTCGGCGGCCACAGCGAAGTCGCCTTCGAAGGCTGCGAGGTCGGGGACGAGGCCGTACTGGGCGAGGTGGACCAGGGCTTCGCGTACGCCCAGGTGCGTCTGGGGCCCGCGCGGATGACCCACTGCATGCGCTGGCTCGGAGTGGCCCGGCGGGCGCAGGACATCGCCCTGGAGCGCGCCGCGGACCGTTCGGCCTTCGGCAAGCCGCTGGCCGAACTGGGCATGGTGCAGCAGATGCTGGCCGACTCCGAGATCGACATCGAAACCGGCCGGGCGGTGCTGTGGCGGGCCTGCTGGGAGCTGGACCAGGGCCGCCCGGCCGCCCAGCACACCTCCATCGCCAAGACATACGTCTCCGAGGCGGTGCACCGGGTGGTCGACCGGGCCGTCCAGATATGCGGTGCGCTCGGCATCTCAGGGGATGCCCCGCTGTCGCGGCTGTACCGGGAGGTGCGTCCGTTCCGCATCTACGACGGCCCTTCCGAGACCCACCGCTGGGCCATCGCCAAGCGCGCGGTGCGGGCGGCGCGGGAGCGGAGGGCCACTCGGTGACCCGCTCCGGGACAACGGGGGCCGGAGTCGACGTGGCCGCGCTGGAGCGCTATTTCGAACGCCACGTACCCGAGTGCGCGGGCCCGCTCGGGGTCACGCTCCTGCAGGGCGGGCGCTCCAATCTCACCTACGCGGTGACCGATGGGACACACCGGTGGGTGCTGCGCCGACCGCCGCTGGGGGTGCTGACACCGACCGCGCACGACATGGACCGCGAATACCGCGTCGTCGCGGCGCTCGCCGACACCGGGGTGCCGGTCGCCCGGGCCGTGCTGTCGTGCACGGACCCGGAGGTGATCGGAGCGCCGTTCTGCGTCGTCGGCTTCGTGGAAGGCACGGTGCTGCGCGACGGTGACGAGGCCGCCGCACTCCCGCCCGAGGACGCGGGGCGCGCCGCCGACACGCTGGTGGACGCCCTGGTCACGCTGCACTCGGTGGACGCCGCCGCCGTCGGGCTCGGCGACTTCGGTCGACCCGACGGCTATCTGGAGCGCCAGGTGCGGCGATGGCGTGGGCAGTGGGACAAGGTCGCCACGCGGAGCCTGCCCGACCTCGACGAACTGCACGGCAGACTGGCCCGCTCGCTGCCCGCGAGCGGCGCCCCGGCCATCGTGCACGGCGACTACCGCCTGGACAACGTCATCCTGGCACCCGGCGACTTCGGGCGGATCGCCGCGGTCATCGACTGGGAGATGGCCACGCTCGGCGATCCCCTCGCCGACCTCGGGATGCTGCTGATGTACTGGGACCGCACCTGCGAACCGGTCCTCGGGGCGCGACACGTCCCGACGGCCAACCCCGGTTTTCGATCGGGCCGCGAACTGGCCGAGCGATACGCCGAGAAGTCCGGACGGGACATCGGTGCCCTGCCGTACTACCAGGCGCTGGGCTGTTTCAAGCTCGCCGTCATCGCGGAGGGCATTCACGCCCGCTTTTCGGCGGGACAGACGGTCGGAACGGGATTCGAACGGGTCGGATCCGCGGTGCCCGCGCTGCTGCGCTCGGGGCTGGAGCTACTGCCGTGAGTACCGACACGCGAGCCGAAGGAGAGCCCGTGCGAGACCGACTGTCCGGACAGATCGCCCTGGTCACCGGTGCGACCGGCGGCATAGGAGCCGCCGTCTCGCGGCGGCTGGCCGCCGAGGGCGCCACGGTGGTGGTGACCGACGTGGATGCCACCCGCTGCGACCACCTGGCGCGGGAGCTGACGGCCGACGGAGCACGGGCGCTGGGCCTGGCGCTGGACGTGAGTGACGAGGAGGCGTGGCGCGGCGTGGTCGAGCACGTGGTCTCCGCGCTGGGCGGCCTGTCCGTGCTCGTCAACAACGCGGGGATCGCCGAGATGCGCACCGTGGAAACGGAGACCCAGGAGTCATGGGACAAGGTCATCTCGGTGACCCAGGGCGGTGTCTGGCTCGGCATGAAGCACGGCGGCCCCGCGATTGAACGCTCCGGTGGCGGTTCGATCGTCAACATCGCGTCGATCTTCGGCACGGTGGGCGGCTTCGGCAGCCAGTTCTCGTATCACGCGGCGAAGGGCGCGGTCCGGCTGATGACGAAGAACGCCGCGCTGCACTGGGCCACCCGCGGTGTCCGGGTCAATTCGATCCATCCCGGTTTCATCGAGACCCCGCTCTCGCGCGAACTGTGGCAGGGCACGCCTCGTCACACCGCGATGGTCGAGGGCACCCCCATGGGGCGGCTCGGCAGTCCGGAAGAGGTAGCGGGGGCCGTCGCGTTCCTCGCGTCCCGGGACGCGAGCTTCGTGACCGGCTCCGAGCTGTACGTGGACGGCGGCTGGACGGCACGCTGACGGGACACCACCCACCGTGGCGGACGAGCGCCGTGGCGGACGAGCCGGGTGCTGGGTCGGCAAACGCTCAGTGCGTGGCGGGTGATGCCGTCACGGTGGCGGTGTCCGCGGCGGTCAGTCCGAACCGGCCCGGGTGGCCAGACGGTAGCCACCGCCGCGGCTGAAGGGGTTGGAGCGGAGCCGCATGCCCCCGACACGGGGGTGTACATGCGCGGCACAAAGTTCCGGATCGCCCTGGAACCCACCGGTCGTGATGAGTGTGGACCCGGCACGCACATGGGTGCGGGTGCCATCGGCCAGTCGCAGCTCCGCCCCCGTCACTACACCGTCCTCGACCACCAGCCTTTCGGCGCACGTTTCCAACAGCAACGCGCCACCGCCTCGGCGGATGACGTGACGACAGGTGGCGACATACTGATGGGTGTCGAACTGGTGCCCGCGACCGAAACTGAGAACGCGCTGTGCGTCCTTGACGTCCACGCCGAGGGAACGGATCCACGAGACGCCCTCGGGGAACCGCTCCACGAGGGCGCGCTTGAGCGCGGTGTCTCCATACGGATTCTGCTGGTCCATGACGTCGTGGCTCGGCGCGGTCCATGCGTAACCCGCGAAGAGCGCGGAACCGCCGACGTCCGCACCGATCTCCACGACCGTGACGGACAGACCGTTGCGAACCGCGCGGGCACCGGCGGTCAACCCCGCCATACCCGCGCCGATGATCAGCAGATCGACATCCTCCGCGCGCACGCGACTCCCTCCGGTCATGGGACGCCCCTCCCAGCAAAACCGAATCCAGTTCAAAGAGCAAGCAATGAACCGAGATCAGCCAGCCAGAACCAGCATCACCATGACCGAAGTGGATTCTCCTGATGAGAGTTTCAGCGGTAGTGGGCCGCCAGTTCGGCGATCGAGGTGAAGGTCTGCGTGCCACCGCTGCCGCCGATGATGCGGACGCCGTCACCGGTTGTGGTGTCGAAGTCGAAGACGTAGGTCTTGTTCGTGCCGGCGGCCGAGGAGGTCGGATAGGACGGTGTGACGCGTTGGCCGGTGACGTCGGTCCAGACGCCGTCGCGGCGGACCTGGATCTTGGGTGGGCTGCTGAACCAGCCGCCGTCGCCGAACATGGTGCCGGTGGTGTAGGCCACCTGGTTGAGGCGGTACGTACGTGGCCAGGTGTAGCCCCACCAGCTGGTCGGCTTGCGTTCGTCGTTCCAGTCGTCCTCGTTCTGGGTGGTGTCGCCGTCGTTGTAGATCGCGCGGCCGAAGTGGGTGGCGCGTTCGATGGGCAC
>NZ_JAAAYH010000890.1:0-545 GCF_018035285.1 Streptomyces sp. MK37H
GGCCAGTACGTTGGCGTCGTCCTGCGAGGGGCCGGGCGCGATGATGTAGACGAGGTCGAAGATCTTCATCACGTTGATCATCAGTGTGACGACGACGACGGAGAGCACCGGCGCCAGCATCGGCACCGTGATCCGCCGGAAGACCTGCCATTCGGTGGCGCCGTCCATCCGCGCGGCCTCCATCAGCTCACGCGGCACTCCCGCGAGCCCCGCCGCGATCAGCACCATCGCGAAACCGGCCCAGATCCAGACGTAGGCGCCGATGATGGCCGGGGTGACCAGGGACGGGCCGAGCCAGTCCACGCCGTTGTACGGCTGGGCGAAGTTCCAGGCGGGCAGCCGTAGCTGGGCGCCCTCGGCCCTGGCCGGGAGGGTGTACCTGCCGTCCGCCGCCGTCGTGGTCCGGGCGAGGACCTTGCCGTCCTTGACCGCCTCGATCTTCAGGCCGGCCATCGCCTTCTCGCCCTTGTCGATGGCGCCCTCCTTGCCCAGGCCGCCGCGGGTGAAGTCGAACCAGACCGTGCCGGTGATCTTCCCCGGCTCGC
>NZ_JAAAYH010000891.1:0-383 GCF_018035285.1 Streptomyces sp. MK37H
TTACAGGGCCGCATCTCCCGACCGGGGCCCTGCCGAACACGACAGCGGTCGTGGATACGACGAAGGCTCGGTATCCAAACTGAGAGGGCTTGACCACCGGGCGGCGCCGAGGCCAGCAGCGTGCAATGAGGCTGACGACTCGGTCAGTGGAAGGCACGCGGTAGTTACGAGGGTCGCTCGATGGCGACGAGTCGATCGCGGAGCACCCGTACGTCGTCAATCGTCCTCCACCCGTCCGTGCGCATCGGGACCCTGCACCTAGTGCTGTCCAAAGGGCTCACCCTGTTGGGTCTGAGCCAGGATTGCATCTTCAACGAGGCTCGTGAGACTGCGGACCCTGGTACGGCTGTTCGGCACCACCGAGCAGACCGTAACCCCGCAGC
>NZ_JAAAYH010000892.1:0-352 GCF_018035285.1 Streptomyces sp. MK37H
GAACCCCCCGGACTGGGCCCAGATGGTCCCAGCGTCCGGTGAGGCGAGGAAGGTCAGCAGCGCCTGCGCCGCCTTGCTGTTCTTCAGCACCACGCCGACGTCGCCACCGGTCACCACCGGCGCGTCCGCGCCCACCGCCGGGAACGGGAACACCTTCGCGTCCCGGTCCAGCTCCGCACCCGCGTCGGCGACATTGGCGGCGACGAAGTCGGCCTCGAAGACCATGCCCGCATCCGGCTCCGCCTTGTTGCCGAACGCCTTGGTGACCGAGTCCGGGAACGCGGTCTGCAGCGCACCACCCCGGCCGCCCGCGACCAGGCCCTTGGTGCCCCACAGCTCGGCGAGCGTCTCC
>NZ_JAAAYH010000893.1:0-352 GCF_018035285.1 Streptomyces sp. MK37H
AAACCCCCCGGACTGGGCCCAGATGGTCCCAGCGTCCGGTGAGGCGAGGAAGGTCAGCAGCGCCTGCGCCGCCTTGCTGTTCTTCAGCGCCACGCCGACGTCGCCACCGGTCACCACCGGCGCGTCCGCGCCCACCGCCGGGAACGGGAACACCTTCGCGTCCCGGTCCAGCTCCGCACCCGCGTCGGCGACATTGGCGGCGACGAAGTCAGCCTCGAAGACCATGCCCGCATCCGGCTCCGCCTTGTTGCCGAACGCCTTGGTGACCGAGTCCGGGAACGCGGTCTGCAGCGCACCACCCCGGCCGCCCGCGACCAGACCCTTGGTGCCCCACAGCTCGGCGAGCGTCTCA